>CALYSG010000029.1 GCA_945485605.1 uncultured Clostridia bacterium | reverse complement strand
TCAGTATGTTTATCCGAGTCGCCGTGACCGGAAAGCTCAACTCGCCCGATATGTGCACCGTAATGAATATTCTCGGAGCCGACAGAGTTAGAACAAGAATAAATTCGATGATAAATAAACTTTAACTTGGAGCAGCGTATGGAAAGCACAAACTTTATACACGATATAATCGATGAAGAAATTGCAGAGGGTAAGTACCGTGCGGACGAGATCCACACACGCTTTCCTCCCGAGCCGAACGGATACCTTCACATAGGTCACTGCAAGGCTCTTATAATCGACTTCGGAACCGCGGCAAAATACGGCGGCAAATGCAACCTCAGGATGGACGACACCAATCCGGCAAAGGAAGACACTGAATTCGTCGACGCAATAAAAGAGGATATACACTGGCTCGGTTTTGACTGGGGCGACCGCTTTTACTACGGATCGGACTACTTTGATCGGGACTACGAATATGCCGTGGAGCTTATAAAGAAGGGCCTTGCATATGTCTGTGAGCTAAGCGCCGAGCAGTTCCGAGATCCCGCATACTGCGGCGACCTCACGCACCCGGCAGTCTCACCGTGGCGCGACCGCCCCATTGAAGAGAGCCTTGACCTTTTTTCAAGGATGAAAGCCGGCGAGTTCCCCGAGGGAAAATATACACTCCGTGCCAAGATCGACCTCGCCTCGGGCAACTTCTGTATGCGTGACCCGGTAATCTACCGCATAAGATATATCGATCATCACCGTCAGGGCAAGAAATGGTGCATCTTCCCGATGTACGACTTCGCTCACCCGATCCAGGACGCGATAGAGGGCATCACGCACTCGCTGTGTTCGCTTGAATACGAGATCCACCGCCCGCTCTACGACTGGGTAATAAACAATGTGAGCGTAGGATGCAAACCGCGCCAGATCGAATTCGCCCGTCTCAATATCACGAACACCGTTCTGTCGAAAAGATACCTTCGCTACCTTGTCGAGAACGATATAGTCGACGGATGGGACGATCCGCGTATGCCGACGCTATGCGGTCTGCGCCGCCGCGGCTATACACCCGAATCGATCCTTGACTTCTGCCAAAGGATCGGAGTCTCCAAATCGAACAGCATGGTGGATATCGGACTTCTCGAGCACTGCATAAGAGAGGATCTCAATGCCCGCGCACCGCGCCGCGTTGCCGTACTTTCTCCGATAAAACTCATAGTCGACAACTATCCGGAGGGCAAGACCGAATACTTTGACCTTCCCAACAACCCGGGCGACCCCGAGGCAGGCACCCGTGCCCTGCCCTTCACACGTGAGCTATATATCGATGCCGACGACTTTGCGCAGGTCCCGCCTCCGAAGTTTTTCCGTCTCAAGCCCGACGGCGAGGTAAGGCTTATGGGCGCTTACATCGTGAAGTTCGCCTCGCTCGAGACAAACGCCGACGGTAGCATCAAGGCAGTCCATGTCAACGCCGACCTTGAAACAGGTTGCGGAATGCCCGCCGACGGACATAAGGTCAAGGGAACGATCCACTGGCTCTCCGCCGATTACGCGAAGCCCGCAACTGCTATCCTTTACGACAGACTCTTTACAGAGGAAAACATGAACGACCTTCCCGAAGGCAAATCCTACATCGACTTCCTCAATCCCTCCTCGGCGGAAAAGGTAGAAAATATTATGGTCGAGCCATCTCTCGCCGACGCTAAACCGGGCGACAGATTCCAGTTCGTCCGCACGGGATACTTCTGCCTTGACAGAAAGAACCCCGGCGTTTTCAACCGCGTCGTCGGGCTCAAGGACAGCTTCCCGAAAAAGGCGTGAAGGAGCTGATCTTCTTTAACATTATGCCGGCGTGGCTGATCCCGATCTCGCTGATCTCGGTCATCGTAACCGCCGCCGACAAGGTTAAAGCCAAGCGCGTCTCGCGAAGGGTCCCCGAGGCAACTCTTATGCTCCTGTCGGTGCTCGGAGGCTCGCTTGCCATGCTCATAACGATGATAATCATCCGCCACAAAACGAAGCACCCGAAATTTATGGTCGGGATCCCGGTAATTATCGTACTTCAGATAGTCGCGGGCTGTGCAATTTTTGCGCTTACCCCTTGATTTTCGCAAAATTCGTGTTATCATAATCTAAAAAGCTACGACGAAGTCGGCAAAGCAGACCGACGCATCACAGAGAGAACCGCCAAGGCTGAGAGCGGTCATGCGTCCCGCAGCGCCTTTCGCTTCCGAGCCGGAAGGGTGAAAACGAGTAGCCCCTCACGGTCAGCCTCCGTTAAAGGGCACAGAGTGCCGGATAGATCCGGAATCATGGGTGGTACCGCGTACGCACAAAGCGTTTCGTCCCGTCGTTTTTACGGCGGGGCGAATTTTTTGATTTTTATAAAGGAAACATCACTATGGACAAAAAAGGTAACATTACAATAAAATATCTTCAGAGCTATCTCGCAAAAAAGGACGATGCCGACCGCCGCCGGTCAAAAGAAGACCCCGATCATTACTTTATAAAGCTCGTCGAGGAGGTAGGAGAGCTCGCACGTGCGAGAGTTCGCGGAAACCGCCACGCGACGGGCAGCGAGGACCTCAAGGGCTCGGTCGAGGAGGAGCTTTACGACGTGCTCTATTACACCCTCATGGTCGCAAACGAGAACGGAGTCGACCTTGAAAAATGGATCCCTCTGAAAGAGGAAATAAGCAACCGCCGCTATCCGTGCGGTGTGACCTTTGATCCGGAAGGAAATAGTATCAAGTAAATCATTTGAAAGGAAATAAATATGAGAGAACTGCTTGAAAAGATCCGCGCCGATGCAAAGGCGCAGCTCAGCGACAATGACGCCGACATTGAGGCGCTGAGAGTCCGTTACCTCGGCAAAAAGGGCGAGCTTACCGCCGTTCTCCGCGGCATGGGCAAGCTCTCGGCAGAGGAGCGCCCCCTTATCGGTCAGCTCGCAAACGAGGTCCGCGCAGATATCGAAGCGGCTATCGAAGAGCGCCGTCAGGAGATGCAGGAAAGACTTCTTGAGCTTAAGCTGAAGAAGGAAAAGATCGACGTGACACTTCCTGCCGAGGGAGAGCTGGGACACATACACCCCCTCACGATGACTCAGCGAGAGCTTGAGGATATCTTCATAGGTCTCGGCTTCTCTATCGTGGAAGGGCCCGAGGTCGAGCTTGACTATTACAACTTCCAAGCCCTCAATATTCCCGAAAACCATCCGGCAAGAGATACGCAGGACACCTTCTATATCACCGACAATATCCTGCTCCGCTCGCAGACCTCGCCCGTGCAGGTCAGAACGATGGAAAAACAGAAGCCACCGATAAGGATCATCTCACCCGGAAGAGTCTACCGCTCTGACGCCGTCGACGCGACGCACTCACCGCTCTTCCACCAGCTCGAGGGCCTTGTCGTCGACAAGGGCATCTCGATGGGAGACCTCAAGGGCGTGCTTGAGCTATTCGCAAAGCAGACCTTCGGTGAAGAGACGAGGATACGCTTCAGACCCCACCACTTCCCATTCACCGAGCCCTCGGCAGAGGTCGACGTCTCCTGCTTCGCCTGCGGCGGAAAGGGCTGCCGGATCTGCAAGGGTGAAGGCTGGATCGAGATCCTCGGTGCCGGAATGGTTCACCCGAATGTCCTCCGCAACTGCGGAATAGACCCCGATGTATATTCCGGCTTTGCTTTCGGCTTCGGTATCGAGAGGATCGCAATGCTCAAATACCACATCGACGATATGCGCCTACTCTACGAGAACGACACTCGCTTTCTCGGAGAGTTCTGATATATGGAAAAGAAGATAAACAGGAAAAAAGTTCTCCTTGCCGTAAGAGACTACGGCATTATGACGGTCGCCATCGCCATCGTCGCTGCCGCGCTGTACTTCTTCAAGTACCCGAACCATTTCGTCCTCGGAGGGATGACCGGTCTTTCGGTCGTCGTCGGAAAGTTTACCTCCGGAACGGTCATGGAATGGCTTACCCCCGCGACCTTCGTCACTATATCAAATATAATACTTCTTATAGTAGGTTTTATAGTTCTCGGCAAGGGCTTCGGTGCGAAGACAGTGTATTGCAGTATTCTGCTGTCGGCATTTCTTCAGCTTCTCGAGCTGCTTGAAAAGGCGGGGCTCTTCAGTACGAAGGAACCTCTGACCGACCAGCCATTCCTTGAGCTTTTCTTCGCGGTCGCGCTGTCGTCCTTTGCAACGGCGGTGATCTTCAACCTCGGAGGGTCGACAGGAGGCTCGGACATCATCGGTATGATAATTATGAAGAAGCTGAACATCGATATAGGAAAGGCAATGCTTATTGCCGACCTCCTGATCGTACTGACGGCATTCTTCACCTTCGATGCCAGAACAGGTCTCTTCTCGCTCTTCGGTGTTTTCGTCGCGACTCTGATAATCAACTCATCGATAGAGAGTCTGAACCGAACGAAATATTTTATAATAATAACCGACAAACCCGATGAAATATCGAAAATAATCCTCAGCACGATAGGCCGCGATGCCACCCGCTGGGACGCCGAGGGCTGCTACACGAAGCAGGGCAAATCGGTCCTCCTCTCGGTGATGAACGTACAGCAGGCTCGACGTCTCCGCACTATTATCAAAGAAGCGGATCCCGCCGCCTTCGTCCTCATATCAAACTCCTCCGAAATAATCGGAAACGGATTCCGTCAAAGTATGTGATCCGAAAAAAGAAAGGAAAACGCTATGAATCTTTCACTCAACTGGCTTTCCGAATTCGTTCCGGGAGCCAAAGAAATAGACGCAAAAAGCTACTGCGACCGAATGACCGACACGGGTTCCAAGGTCGAGGGCTATGACGTTCTTGCAAATGACATTGAAAATGTAAAGGTCGCCCGCGTGACCTCCATGACACGCCACGAGAATTCCGACCACCTCTGGGTATGTCAGTGCGATATAGGAGACCGGACCGTCCAGATCGTCACGGGTGCGCAAAACGTCTTTGAGGGTGCGATAGTCCCCGCCTGCGTCGCCCCGGCAAAGCTCCCCGGCGGAGTCTCGATCAAGGCAGGCAAGCTCCGCGGCGTCGAATCGAACGGTATGCTCTGCTCGATAAACGAGCTCGGACTCACCGAACACGATATGCCGGGTGCGAACGACAAGGGCATCCTTATCCTCGGCGAAGAATTTGCTGATAAGGTCGGCTGTGATATAAAAGACGCCCTTATGCTCAGAGATACCGTCGTTGAATTCGAGATAACCTCTAACCGCCCCGACTGCCTCTCGGTCATAGGTCTTGCCCGCGAATCCGCGGTCTCGTTTGACCTTCCGCTTCAGCTCCACACACCCGTCGTGAAGGGCTCGGGCGACAGCGTGAAAAATTACCTTGCCGTAACGGACGAGGCGCCCGACCTCTGCTTCCGCTATACAGCAAGAGTCGTAAAGAACGTAAAGATCGCGCCCTCGCCGCTCTGGCTGCGTATGAGGCTCCGTGCAGAGGGAGTCAGACCGATAAATAACATCGTCGACATCACAAACTATGTAATGCTCGAATACGGTCAGCCGATGCACGCCTTTGACTACGCCTGCCTTGACGGATCGGAGATAATCGTCCGACGCGCCGGCGAAAACGAGCTGTTCCGCTCGCTCGACGACAAGGATCATACCCTCGATCCCTCGATGCTCGTCATCGCCGACAGCAAAAAAGCAGTCGCTCTCGCCGGAGTAATGGGCGGCGCGAACAGCGAGATCACCGAATCAACCAAAACGGTCGTCTTCGAGAGTGCGAGCTTCCTCGGCTCGTCGGTGAGAGTAAGCGCGAAAAAGCTCGGTATGCGAACCGAAAGCTCATCGCGCTTTGAAAAGGGGCTCGACCCCGAAAATACTCTTCCAGCACTCGAGCGTGCCTGCGAACTCGTCGAGCTTCTCGAAGCGGGCGAGGTAGTGGACGGGATAATCGACCTCTACCCGACAAAGAAAGCTGCTGTTACCCTTCCGCTTGACGCCGACCGGATCAATCGCTTCATAGGAGTGGACCTTACGAAGGAATATATGGCGGAGATCCTACGCAAGCTCGAATTCAAAGTCAGTGACGACCTTTCGGAGCTTACACCTCCCTCCTTCCGCTCCGACATCGAATGTATACAGGACGTAGCCGAGGAGATAATCAGGATCTACGGCTACAACAGGCTCGAGTCGACCTACATCGGCGGCACGATGACGAGAGGCGGCAGAACCCCGCGCCAAGCTCTTGAAGCGAAGCTCGCCCCGACTATGGCGGCACTCGGATTCGATGAGATACAGACCTTCTCCTTCATAAGCCCCAAATACTACGAAAAAATAAGGTTGCCCGAAGCTCAGCGCCGCTCGGTCGTCATCTCCAACCCGCTCGGAGAGGACACAAGCGTCATGCGTACTACCGCCCTGCCCTCAATGCTCGAGGTCCTCGCAAGAAACGACAACTTCAGCAACGAAAAGGCAAGGCTCTGGGAGCTTGCAAGCGTTTATATACCTCACGAAAACCGCGAAGAGCTTCCCGATGAAAAGAAGCTCATCACTGTCGGAATGTATGACAACTGCAGCTTCTACACCCTCAAGGGTGTGTGCGAAAAGCTGTTTGAGCTTTTCGGGATCCTCGGAGTGACCTATACGGCGCGCACCGACGACCCATCGTATCATCCCGGACGCTGTGCCGAGGCAATAGCCCCCGACGGCACATGCCTCGGAGTCCTCGGTCAGGTGCACCCTGCCGTGACGAATAATTACGGCTTCACGCGTGAGGTCTTCTGTGCAGAGCTTGACCTTCCGGCTATGTTCGCTCACATCAACCACACTCCCGAATATTCACCTCTGCCGAAGTTCCCGGCGATCACGCGCGACTTCTCGTTCGTCTGCGACGATGAGCTTGAGGTCGGAAAGATCGAAGAGGTCATGAGCCGCGCCGGCGGTAAGCTCGTCGAATCGGTTAGGCTCTTCGACGTCTACCGCGGGCAGCAGCTCGGCGAGGGTAAGAAGAGCGTCTCTATGAGAGTCACCTTACGCGCAGCCGACCGTACGCTTACCGTAGAAGAGGCGGACAAGGCATCGCAGAAGATCCTTAACGCGCTCAACGCTCAGCTCGGCATAGGTCTAAGGGGCTGAAAAGTCTCAAAAAACATAAAAATCTCCCGCAGGTATAAGTCCTGCGGGAGATTTTTATATAAGATTCAGTTGTCAAAAGAGATCTTTATCTGTTGCGCAGTTGCGGCTCTGTGTTTTTCGAGAAGGTTGTTGATACGCTTTACGGGGTTCAGAAGCTCGCTTATGCTCTCGTCGTGGTTCAGAGTATCGATTATATACGCAACGTACTTGCACATATTGACCTCGACATACCAATCGCACGAGAAAAGCTCCGGACGGCGGTAAACAAGGTTCGTCGTGAAGACCTTATCTATCAGGTGCTCTTCATAAGCCTTCGTGAACTTGTCCACTCCGTCGGTGAAGAGTCCGAAGGTCGCGAAGGTGAAGATCCTTTTAGCTCCCTTTTCCTTTAGCTGTGCCGAAACGTCAAGGATCGAGTCACCGGAGGAGATCATATCATCGACTATGATAACATCCTTACCGTTGAGATCGGAACCGAGGTACTCGTGCGCCGTAATGGGATTTTTGCCGTTTACTATTCTCGTATAATCGCGGCGCTTATAGAACATTCCTATATCTATGCCGAGAACCGACGAATAATACATACATCTGCTCATCGCGCCTTCATCGGGAGAGATCATTGTGAGGTTGTCTTTGTCAAGCATCGCATCGGGAACGTTCTTCACAAATGCCTTAAGCATCTGATAGGTCGGGCGGACGCTGTCAAAGCCGCAGAGCGGGATGGCGTTCTGGATCCTTGCGTCGTGAGCGTCGAAGGTGATAATATTCGATACACCCATATTCTCAAGCTCCCTGAGCATCAAGGCGCAGTCAAGCGACTCGCGGCTCGTCCTCCTGTGCTGTCTGCCCTCGTACAGCATCGGCATGATGACCGAGGTGCGTCTTGCCTTGCCTCCGATAGCACCGAGTATGCGCTTGAGGTCGGCGAAATGATCGTCGGGGCTCATCGGAACCGTCTGACCGTACATGCTGTATGTAACTCCGTAATTGAAGGGGTCACATATAACATAAACATCATGTCCGCGAAGAGATTTGTGGATAAGGCCCTTTGCCTCACCGGTGCCGAAACGCGGGCATTCCGCCTCTACTGTAAACGATTCGTCGCCGCCGTGACGTCTCCAGTCCTTTAGATAGTAATCGACCTGAGATACGAACTGCTCGCATCCTCTCATACCTATCACGCTGAGGTCCCCGAAAAGTGATTCCTTCATATATAGCTTCCTTTCTCAAATCCAATATACCGTTATTATAACATATATCGCCCGATTTGAAAAGGCATATCGGCGCATTTTACGACATTTTTTCTGAAAGGTTTTGAAATTACATCAGAGCCGTCCGAGAAGAAATTCCTTCAGCTCCGCTACGCTTTGTGCAATAAAAGCGGCGCCGTCGAATTCAGCCTCGCTTCCGTAGCCGTAAAGCACTCCGATCGCCGGAATACCGTTAGCCTCCGCCCCCTCGATATCATACCTGCGGTCGCCGACCATTAAGGCATTGCCGCCGTCGATCCCGGTGAAACATTCCTTAACGTAAGCGATAATATCTGCCTTCGTCGTCCTGCTCTCATCCATAGTGTTTCCGCATACGGCGGAAAAATATTCCGCCAGTCCGAAATGTTTTATTATGTCGGCGGCGTAGGGCTCGGGCTTCGAGGTCGCCACGATAAGCGTAGCGCCCTTCTTTTTAAGGCAGGCAAGCATCTCACCTATACCCGGATAAACTTCATTTTCAAATATCCCGTGAGGCTCGTAATATTCGCGGTAATAGTCAAGCATTTTCCGCGAGAACGCCTCGTCAACGCCAAAGTCATTCATAAACGAAGGGATCAGAGGCGGACCTATATACTTTTTCAAAACGCTCTTCGGCGGAACGGCAAAGCCCGCCTTGCCTATGGCGTAGGCAAGCGAGTTCGTGATCCCCTCGTACGGATCGGTCAAGGTCCCGTCAAGGTCAAACATTATATACTCGATTTTGTTCATTTCAGTTCTACAACGGTCACACCGCTGTCCCCCTCTCCGAACTGTCCGATGCGGAAGGATCTGACCCGTCCGTCGGTTTTGAGGATTTTCCAGAGCGCATTGCGGAGAGCACCCGTACCTTTTCCGTGGATCAGCCGCACCGTTCCGATTCCGGCGACAAGTGCGTCGTCAAAATATTTGTCGACCACAGCCCAAGCCTCATCACCGGTCTTGCCGCGAAGATCCACCTCGGGCGAGATCTCACGCAACTTCGAAGCGTGATAGTCGGACCTTGATACCTTTTTGCTGTTTTTATCGGTTATCTGCGGCTCGTCCTCAATAAGACGAAGATTGCCTATCCCCGTACGCGTGTCGATAAGTCCCGCGCGGACCGAAACGTTGCCCCTCTTGTCGGGGAGCGACATAACTACGGCTCGCTTGTTGATGTTTGCAATGAGCACATTGTCACCGACCTTCAGCGGGCGCGGAAGCACATAATCCTCATCCTCACGGTTTACGACGGGATCAAGCCTGTCCTCATTTTCACGCAGGTGTCGGCGGACGGCACGGCGGCGGGCGTCAAGCTCCTCTCCGAAATTCTCGGCGTCCTTCGCCTTCTTTGCCTTGTCGAGCTGCTCGAAGACAAACTCGCTCGAGGCTCTCGCACTGTTAAGAAGCTCTGTCGCTTTCTTCTGTGCGAGGGCAAGCTCGCGCTCGGCGGCAGCGAGCTTTTCTTTGTATTTTTTCTCGGAATCCGTCTTAAAGCGCTCGTACTCCGCTCTGAGCTCCGCCGCCTCATCGCGTTGACGTTCAAGCTCAAGCCTTGTTTTCTCAAGTCGCTCGATTACATCCTCAAACCGCCTGTCGTCGGCACTGACAATTCCCTTCGCACGTGCGACGATATCTTCCGGCAGTCCGAGCTTTTCGGATATCGCGAAAGCGTTCGATTTTCCGGGTGTACCGATAATGAGTTTATAGGTAGGCTTCAGAGTTTCGACGTTGAATTCGCATGATGCGTTCCTGACGCCTTCGGTGTTCAGGGCGTAGACCTTGAGCTCGGCGTAATGAGTCGTCGCCGCGCACATAGCGCCCTTCTTTCTGACATTCTCAATTACGGAAACGGCAAGTGCCGCACCCTCGACCGGGTCGGTACCGACTCCGAGCTCGTCAAAGAGCACGAGCGAGCGCTCGGTGACCTTTCCGACGATCGAAACGATATTCACCATATGCGAGCTGAAGGTCGATAGCGATTGCTCGATGCTCTGCTCGTCACCTATATCGGGAAGGATTCGGTCGAAAACGCAGACATGGGATTCATCCGATGCGGGGATATGAAGCCCCGACTGAGCCATTATCGCAAGCAGTCCGAAGGTCTTGAGTGTGACTGTCTTGCCTCCCGTGTTAGGTCCCGTTATGATAAGGGTATCGTAACCGTCGCCTATTGCCGCATTGATGGGTACGACCTTGTCCTTGTTTATCAGAGGATGCCGCGCGCGCATCAGCTTTATCTCGCGCTTTTCTGTGATCTCCGGGGGATTTCCGTCCATCCTGAAGGACAGCTCGGCGCAGGCAAAGGCGTATGCAAGCTCTGTTATATTGCGGTAGTTGAAGGTAAGCGCCGAGCTGAACTCCGCCACATCGTTTGACATATCGGCAAGGATCCTCTCGATCTCCTTAGCTTCCTTCGCCGATAGCTCGCGAAGGTCGTTGTTCGCCTCGACAACAGCGATAGGCTCGATAAAAAGCGTCGCTCCCGATGCCGAGGTATCATGAACAAGGCCCTTTATCTCATTGCGGCACTCGACCTTGACGGGGATAACATACCTACCGTTCCTCATAGTGACGATATTGTCCTGAAGGTACTTGGAGTAGTCATTATTCTGCGTGTAATGCTGGAGCATATCGCGGATGCGGCTGTTTACTGCCTTTATCTTCCGTCTTATGTTCCCGAGCTCGGGTGAGGCATCGTCGGAGATCATATCCTCCGCGATTATCGCCCTCGTTATCTTGTTTTCGAGCGCACGGTTCGGCGTTATCAGCTCAAATATCTCGTCAAGCACCGTATCGAACTGCTTGTTTACCCTTATATATTCGATAAGGCGCGAGGATACCTTAAGTATATCGGCAACATCGAGCAGCTCACGGGGAGTCAGAACGGCACCCTTCAGTGCACGCTCGCAGGCGTCCGAAATATCCCTTGCCTCGCCGAAAGAAGGTGCGCCCTTGATATTCATAAGTCTCTTCGCGTCGGTGGTCTTTCTTTGACGTCGAAGGATCTCGTCAATATCATCTGATGGCGAGAGGAGCATAGCCCTCTGTCTCGCACCCTCGGTCAGAGCCGACTCGGCAAGCATCATGCGAACCTTGTCGAACTCAAGTGTTTTAAGTATTTTCTCAGATATATCCATTTTGTTCCTTTAATCTTTTACGGTTTTATAGAATTCAAGTGTGTCGAATCCATGCCCTATGTGGCTGAGAAGGTAGGTTTCGGCGGCACGGCAGAAGCCCGGAAGCTCACTTATATCAAGCGAAAAGGCGAGAAACCGTCCCTCTCCCGCGTTAAGTACATAACGCATGGCGGCTGTCACCGACGGTGACAGCGGAAGAAATATCTCGGCTTCGCGTATATCCTCGCTCGCCGCCTTCTCTTTTGCGGAAATAAGCGCGGCTCGCCTCATGCAGTCGTCGCAGAGAAGCCGTCCGTTCATAACGTCAAGGTACATAACTTCTGCGCTCTCTCGGCGACACCCGCGGCAGGACGAAAGCTCGGGCATAAAGCCGGACATTGCCGCCGCGCGAAGCTCAAAGGCAGCCTTTATCTGCCCATCGGGACGTATCCCGGTATCAAGGGCGTGATAGGAGTTCAGTATAAGACGAAGTATCTCCCCGCCCTCCTCGTTCTCGCCGGAAAGCTCGTCCGCGACCGACGCAAAGTAGGATGCGAGCGATACCTTCGCAATATCGGCGGTCATCGCCGGAAACTGACGCAGAACAGAGGCACCCCTTATCCATTTGTAATCTCCGCGGTGACTTATTTCGTAATTTCCGTAGGAAAACAGTTGCGTTGCCGGAAGGCTCCCGCTCTTCAGCGACCGTCCTCCCTTCGCAACGACGGTGATCCTTCCCTCCTCGGGTGTCAGAAGAGTTATAAGCCTGTCGTTCTCGCCAAAGGGCTTTGATCGCAAAACGAGTCCGTCAGTAGTGTACATTATTCAAGATCTTCTTTTTTATAGCCGAAGTTGCTTATGAGGTGCGCCGAATCACGCCAGTTTTCCTTGACCTTCACCCAAAGATTGAGGTATACCTTCGCCCCGAACATCTTTTCAAGGTCCTCTCTCGCGTATGTTCCGACGCGCTTTAGGGTATCACCGTTCTTTCCGACGATTATGCCCTTATGCGAAGCCTTCTCGCAGAAGATTTCGGCTCTTATACGGATAAGTGTGCCCTCGTCGGCGAACTCCTCTATAACGACGGCGATCCCGTGCGGCACCTCGCGATCGAGCGAGCGAAGGAGCTTCTCACGTATCACTTCGGCGGCGATCTGGCGTTCGGGCTGATCGGTCACCGTTTCGTCCGAGAAGAACCACTCGGACTCGGTAAGAAATTTTGAACATTCGTCAAGCAGCTCGTCCACCTTTTTGCCGTTCTTTGCGCAGATCGGCACGACGGCATCAAAAGAGTGAAGCCCGGCATAGCTCATTATCGTCTTTCCGACCTTTTCTCCGTCGGTGAGGTCAACCTTGTTTATCGCGAGCACCGAAGAGGTCCCGCTCGACTTAAGATAATCTATGACCTTCTTTTCCACATCTCCGGGATCGCGCCCCGCCTCGACGACAAGGATAACGGTATCGGCGTTCTTCATCGAGCTCTCGGCGTCGTTTACCATGTAGTCTCCGAGCTTGTTCCTCGGCTTGAAGATACCGGGAGTATCAATGAAGACGTACTGCTCTTCCCCCCTCGTGCGTATGCCGGTGATGCGGTTGCGCGTCGTCTGAGGCTTCGCCGAGACTATCGCGACCTTCTCGCCGAGTATTGTATTCAGCAGAGTGGATTTGCCAACATTCGGGCGTCCCACTATCGCAAAAAAGCCTGTCTTTCTCATTCGGCATTTCCTTCCTTCCCTTTTCGATCAAATGCGGCGAGCTCGGAAGCCAAGGAGGCTATTATCTCCTTCTGTTTTCCGAACATGACTTTCTCGTCCTCCTCGCCCGTCACGTGGTCGTAACCGAGCAGATGCAGGGTAGAATGAACACACAGAAATGCCGCCTCGTGCTCAAGGCTGTGACCTATCTCCTCAGCCTGCATCCCCGCACGTTCGAGAGAGATGACTATATCGCCGAGTATCTTATATGAATTGTCAGAGAGATCGATCCCGTCGGTACCGAAATCTATCTGCGGGAAAGAGAGTACATCGGTCGCACGGTCGATCCCGCGGTAGCGGCTGTTCAGCTCGCGTATCCCCTCATCGTCCGTAAAGGTCAAAGACACCTCGCATCCTCCGTTCACGCCCTCATACCCGAGGGTCGCCTCTATTGCATGGCGCAGGAGCATTTCAAGAGCGTTAGTGACCTTTATTTTATTCTGCCCGTCATCAAAGTAAATCATCAGCTTCATTGTTTTGTATCTCCGTATTTTTTATATCTGAATTTCTGTTTTTCATCCGAATGCTCAGCGTGTCGCCTCGCGGCTTCCTTCTCGTACCTGTCGTAAGCCACGATTATCTTCTGCACAAGGTGATGTCTCACAACATCCCTGTCTGTGAAGCGGTGAACGGCGATCCCTTCTATGTCCCCGACTATCTTCACCGCCGTGGAAAGACCACTCACCTGCCCGTACGGCAGGTCGGTCTGCGTAAGGTCGCCGGTTATGACCGCCTTTGAGTTGGTCCCGAGACGCGTCAGGAACATCTTCATCTGTTCTCCCGTCGCGTTCTGCGCCTCGTCGAAGATTATAAAAGAGTCATCAAGCGTCCGTCCTCTCATATATGCGAGCGGAGCTATCTCGATTATCTGTTTCTCGACATTTCTCTGATAGCTCTCGTAGCCCATAAGCTCAAAGAGCGCGTCATACAGCGGGCGAAGATAGGGGTCTATCTTGCTTTGCAGGTCGCCGGGAAGGAAGCCGAGCTTCTCGCCCGCTTCAATCGCCGGGCGGGTAAGGATTATCCTCGAGACCTGCTTTTCTCGGAGCGCCTTGACCGCCATCGCAACGGCGAGGAAGGTCTTGCCCGTGCCCGCGGGACCTATGCCGAAGATCACCGTATTGTTCTTTATCGCGTCGACATAGTATTTCTGCCCGACAGTACGCGCCTTTATCGGCTTCCCCTTCGTCGTGATGCAGATGCAGTTATCGGAAAGGTCGAGAAGCTCGCCCTCGCGTCCGTCTTTCACCATATCTATAACATAGCGAAGGGTCTGCTCGGGTATTCCGTCGCTGTAAGCGGCGAGCTGCTTTAAGCATTCAACGGTGCGTGTTGCCGCGCCGACGGTATCGGTATCCTCTCCCGTGATCTCTATCGCGTCGCTCCCGTCCTCCTCCGAGCGGTTGCGAATGCAGACGCCGAAGACCTTCTCTATCATTCTCGCATTGAAATCAAAGCTGCCGAATACCTTTGCGGTATCCTCAGGCGAGCAGGTTTTTACAATTCCACGTATCATTTTCGGTCACTGTTCCTTATCATTGGATTTTCCCGTTCCTATCTCACGAAGCTCGGCAATATTCTCTATACATGATATGCCGCACTTAAGAATGTAAACTCCTCCGCGCAGCTCGCCGCTCTCCTCTCTTGAGATTATCTTTGCATCGGCAAGCTCTTCGTGGATCATCGCGTCGAGCTTTTCCCGGGCGACTGCGGCAGCCTCACCTTCGGTGTAAC
>CALYSG010000028.1 GCA_945485605.1 uncultured Clostridia bacterium | reverse complement strand
TTGGCTTTCATTGCCTCTACCATATCTATTTTCCTTACGTTAAGCCTCATTATCAGATCGACGAAAAGCGTAAAGGCCACTGATATAAGCATTGCAAATATATAGCTCTCAAAATAGATGTGCCGTCCGAACATAACCTGATCGACTTCTATCGTTCTTACGACAAATGAGTGAAGCCATATCCCGACAAAAAGTCCGACAAATGAGCCGATAAAGCTCAAAAGATCGGATTCGCGGAAGATATACCTTTCTGTCTCTCTCTTATGGAACCCGAGTACGCGAAGAGTCGCAAGTTCGCGGCGGCGTTCGCAGATGTTGACGTTAGTAAGGTTATAAAGCACGACCACCGAAAGAAGTCCCGCCGCAAGGATCAGAACATATACTACTCCGTTTATACTTCTGATCGAGTTTGCGAATGTCTCCTTAAGCGTTGCGGTCGAACCGGCGTAGGTCACATTCGGGTGATCCATGAACTCCGAAAGTGCGGCGTTCGTGTCGATGCCATCCTTAAGGATGCAGAGAGTGCGGTTATACCCCGGTTCGGCACCGAAAAGCGATGCATAAGTTTCGCCGGTCATATAGGCATATGCTGTTATGTAGTTTTCCGCGACACCTATGACTTTTGCTTCGGATGTTTTGCCCGAAGCGTTTTCGACAGTCACCGTATCCCCGGCAGAAATACCGAACTGTTCGCATAATTTTTCGGTCAGAACGATACCTGAATTATCAAGATCTATCCTCTTTTGACCTTTTCTCTCTCGCAAAAGCACAAAATCAGGGAATTTTTCGGTATCTCGAACCGCGAATACCTTAACACTGTCTCCGCTCCCGGACTTCAATACTCGTCCGCTCTCTTCGAAATAGAACATACTTTCCTTCAGGCACCCTTCCCCATCGGCAAAGAATTCCGTCGTTTCTTCTCCCCTTGTAACAGGGCGTTTCAGCACGGTATTGATGTCATATCGGTATATCTCACCGTATTGCTTATCAACGATATCTCCGATTGAGTCACGGATACCGAAGCCGGTAAGCAGGAGTGCACTGCAGCCCGCGACACCGATCACCGTCATAAAGAGACGTTTTTTGTATCTGAGAATATTTCTGAACATGACCTTGCGTGTAAAGGAAAGTCTCTTCCAGATAAACGGTATCCTCTCAAGTATCACCCGCTTACCCGCAACGGGAGCCTTAGGACGCATGAGAACTGCGGGAGACGATCTGAGCTCGCCTATGCACGCCGAAAGAGTCGCCACGACTATACTACCGACGGTTATCGGCGCGACCCATGCGGCGATATCCGGGCGGAACGGCATTCTGATCGTCGGCAACATGAACATCATACCGTAAGCCGAGCTTATCACGAGCGGAAACAGTCTGAACCCGACCGCAAACCCTATTACACATCCGAGAAAGGAAGACGAAAGGCTGAATATCAGATATTCAGATAGTATCTGCCCGTTCGTGAAGCCGAGCGCCTTGAGAGTACCTATCTGACCGCGGTTCTCCTCTACAAGCCTTGTCATCGTTGTCAGCGCAACGAGTAGTGCTACCGCAAAGAAGAATACCGGGAATATCTTTGAGAGTGCCGAGAGCTTACTCACATTGCTGTCATATGTCGTATACCCGACCGACTCGCTTCTGAGGCGCACTATCCAGTTGCCGTCGTAATCCTTCTCCGCGGCTTCTTTAAGCTCCGTAAGCCTTGCATCAAGGCTTTTTATTATCTCCGGTGTTTCTTCGACTGTATCAAGTTCGCGCTTAAGCTCCTCCGAAACGAGCTGCTGAGTCTTTAAAAGGCTTGCTGAAAGTGCCGGATCGGATATGGCAAATTCAGATGCTGCCGATGAATTTCTGAAAAGACCCGCAAGAGCCGCTGCGGAAAGAGATTTACGCTTTTCCACTGCATCGGCGGCGGCATTTTTAAGCTTCTCGACCGATGCTGCGGCAGAGACATACTGCTTTTTAACCTCGTCCGCACGTATCACGGCGCGGGACTCGCCTAAATCGGCAAGTTTTTCCTTAAGTGAACCGATAAGTTCCTCGTATTCGTCACCGAAGGTGTCGAGCTCGGCAGCTCCCTCCGCGATAACGTAAATATCGGTATAGACCGATGACAGGAAGTAATCCTTCATCGTATATACATTCAACGAAATGCTTCCCGTGCCTGTCATACTCGGCTCGGCTGTGATGCTTATGCAAAGGGGGCTCTCGACAAATCCGACGACAGTAAGACTTTCCGACGCGAAGTTATCCTTTAATGTACCGTAGTCTTCGTTATCGTGTGAAAGAGTAATTTTGTCTCCTATGTCTAACTTTCCGCCAAGGTATTTTCCGTGAGTGATCTGCACAAGGCACTCACGATCGTTTTCCGGTAACCTCCCGCTCTTAAGAACAAATCCGTTGAGCTCCGGCAGACCGTTTTTGCCGAGCGAGGCATACACGCGACAGGTATGACTGTCATTATTCGGAGTCAGAAAGACTGCGTCGACCGTTATGCCTCCGAGTGCCGTTTTTATTCCGCTGACATTTCTGACCGCCGAAACATCATCATCGGTAAATCCGAGCGGCGATTTAAGATCGATGTCATACATCTTGTAATCGTCCATATATCTGTCCGCGGTATCGTGCATATCGGGCGAGGTCGCCGCAAGCCCCGCCATAAATCCCGAGCCGAGTGCGACTATGAACATTATCGAAAGATAACGGTTAAGGTTGCCTTTTATGCTCCGCAGTATGTTTCTGCGTCTTGTCCTCTTCATTTACCATTCGATCCTTTCAACCGGAATCGGCGAAGCATTCTCTTCAACAGATATGACCTTTCCGCTTCTGACCCTTATCACTCGATCGGCGATCTGAGTCAAAACCCCGTTATGCGTGATTATTATTACCGTCTTGCCCGTCTCGCGGCAGGTGTTCTGAAGAAGCTCCAGCACCGCCTTTCCCGTATTGAAATCAAGTGCGCCCGTAGGCTCGTCGCAAAGGATTATTTTCGGGTTCTTTGCAATGGCGCGTGCAATAGAGACTCTCTGCTGCTCCCCTCCCGAGAGTTGTGCCGGGAAGTTATTCATTCTGTCTGCGAGTCCGACCGATTCGAGAGTTTTCGCCGCGTCAAGGCTGTCGCGGCAGATCTCGGCGGCAAGCTCGACGTTTTCAAGTGCCGTAAGGTTCTGCACAAGGTTATAAAACTGAAAAACAAAGCCTACATCAGTGCGCCTGTAATCCGTCAGCTCGCGGTCGCTCATATTGCTTATGACCCTGCCGTCGAGCTTAACGGTTCCCTCAGAAGCGCTGTCCATACCTCCGAGAATGTTGAGGAGCGTGGTCTTTCCCGCGCCGCTGTGACCGACGATCACGCAAAGCTCTCCCTTTTCGACGGTGAAGCTCATATCGTTCAGCGCATAGATCTTATTCTCACCGCTATTGTATATCTTGGAAACGTGTTCAAATTCTATGTAAGCCATTTTATCTCCTCACCTGTCAGCATTTTTTATCATATGGAAATAAGTCCCGGGTAAGTGTTCGGTCAGCATTGCGGCGAAAAGCGCGCCGTGATCCTCGGCTCCCCTCTCGGCGAGCTTTAAAAGAGGATACAGGTCGCTGTCGGATGAAATAAGATATATCGGAATACTTTCGACTTCGCTCCCCTTCCCGATCTGGCCGAGCAAAGCGACAATAAGGTCAAATGGTGTGATACCGTCCTCCGAAAGCCCCGCAGAGGTAAGCGAATGTCGGTCACCGTAATATGACGAAACAGTAGGTGCAAGCGTAAGAAGCACCGATATGCACTCCGAAACTCTTTTTTCGGCAGCATCATCTGCCGAAAGGAGAATATCCTTTCCGAATCTTGAGAAGCCCCAAGCCGCGAGCGGAAGCGCAGTTACGATGTCCCCGCTGTTTATTACGTTGAAAATATTGTCGCAATCATTGGATATCTGCTCCCCGCGCCTTGTCGCAGGTGTCGCAAAGGTGTAGACGTAGACATTTTCTTTGCCGTATCGAGAATCAAGCAGCAATCCGAGAATGTTCGCGCAGGCAGCACCGCGGCTGTGCCCGCAAACAAGTATGACAGGCTCGGCGGTGCTCTTTAATACGCCCGAGATACCCGAAAAGACCTCCTCTGCGGCGAAAAGAAAGTTCTCCGCAAACAGCGCTTCGTCGCTGTGAGACGGAGCAAAATCGAAATCAGAGTACCACTCGCCGCCCTCGGTTCCCCTTATCGCAACGGCGAAAACGGTTCTTTTTTTGCCGCCGAGCGTCACCTCTCCTTTTCCGACAGTGTATGCGCAGGTGTGCGAGAGATCATCGGAATCCTTGCCGTAGCCGTTCTGTATCACTACTTTCAGACCTGCTTCAGAGAAAAGCTCTCCCTCTTTTTCCTTCGTATGTCCCGAACAGAGCGTGAGTGCCTGAAGAGCGAGTTCTGCGGAAAACTTGCTGCTCGAAGCGGGGAGTGCAAGCGGAGAAAGCGCGATCTCATCGGTTATCGCAGCGTTTTTCAGGGCATCGGAAACTGCCGACAGATCGTTTTCCTCCTTTGGCTTTTCGGTGACGCTACCGCCGCCCGTTCCGGAAATATCGTTTGGGATTCCGGAGCCGTTTCCTCCCGATACGCACGAAGCGGTGCAAATAATCATAGCAAGCGCCGCAACTGCGCATATTGACCTCTTAATAACATTTTTTATATTCATCATGCCACCTCTCGCTTCGAATGTGCCATTATTATAACACATTTGCTCACGGCTGTAAATATTAGTCTTAAAAAAACAAGGAAAGCCCGCCAAACGGCGTGCAAATTGCAGACCTAATATGGCAGACTTTTCTTAAAATATCAAATACTCAGGAAACTCTTGAAACGACCGATAAGCTCTCGCGCCGATGCTTCATCACGCGCTTCTGCGAATATCCGAAGGAGCGGCTCGGTGCCCGAAAAACGGCAGATGACAAATGATCCGTCGGTGAAGTAGACCTTGCATCCGTCCTCGTAGCCGACCTTTTCTATCGGCTTACCGAAGTCGGGGATACGCTTCTCAACCATAACGGTGCGGTCTATGCTTTCCTTATCCTCCGGGCGAAAGACAAGATTGTCCTCTGCCATAACGTGGTTACCGTATTTTTCGGTAAGCTCTTCCCAGAATTCGGATGGCGACTTGCCGATCGCGCTCATCATCTCGACAAACAGTGCCGCCGCGTAGATCGAGTCCTTTCCGAATATATGACCGCGGACGGTCAGACCGCCCGACGATTCTCCTCCGAGAACGGCATCGACTTCATCGAGCTTTGCCGATATATACTTGAACCCCACCGGGACCTCGTAGCACTTCTCTCCGTAGTCCTCCGCCATTCTGTCAAGCATATGCGTCGTGGCAAGGTTTCTTACAACAGGACCTTTCCAGCCCCGGTACTCGTGAAGGTAGCAGTAAAGCATCGCAAGTATCTGATTCGCGTCTATATACTCTCCGTTGCTGTCAATTATCCCGAGCCTGTCCCCGTCGCCGTCGGTCGCGATCCCGAGCTCATATCCACCGGCGATAACACGGTCACGAAGGTCATAGAGCCTGCTCTTACCCGGTGCCGGCATACTTCCGCCGAAGTAGGCATCCTTATTGTAATTCATAAGGTCGACAGTACACCTTGCGGTATATAGGATCGCCATCAACGGATATGTGCCGGAGCCGTGCATCGGGTCGAAGAGTATCCTCGGTCCGTGTTCCCTTATGACATTCATGTCAAGATTCGATATGATCGAATCTATGAACCCGTTGAATGGGTTTTTTAGGCATACGGCAAGTCCGTCGCCGACTGCCTTCTCAAAAGGTATATACGCCGGCTCACCGACCTTTGCGATAAGCTCTTCAAGTCTTTGTGTACGTTCGACCGGTGCATCCCTGCCCTCTTCGACTATCAGCTTTACACCGTTGTACTCGGGGGGATTGTGGCTCGCCGTGACCTCCAGCCCGTAAAAGAGTTCTTCTTCCTTTACGGTGTACATAACAAGAGGTGTTGGCGCCGATCGCTTCATATAGAGCACCTTTACACCGTTGGCGCAAAGGACCTCAGCAAGCCAGACAGACGCGCGGTCGGAGAGAAAGCGCCTGTCGTAGCCTATGACGACCGGCCTTTCCGTGTGCCCCTCTTCTTTCATAAGTTCAAATACGCCCTGCCCGACGCGGCGTATGTTATCACGTGTGAAATCCTCGCCTATTACGGCTCTCCAGCCGCCGGTCCCGAATCTTATGTCAGCCATAAAGTGTTGATTTACTCCTCACTGAAAATAACCGTTACATCTCTGTGAAGCTGAAGGATCGACGCGGGAAGGCGCGGCGTTATATTACCGTTCATAGCTTCCATAAGTACTTCCTTCTTCTTCTGCCCGTTGGCTATAAGAAGTATCTTTCTCGCATTCATTATAGAGCCCATGCCCATGGTGATTGCCTGCTTCGGTACCTCATCAATGCTTGAAAAGAACCTTGAGTTCGCCTCGATCGTCGAAGGAAGAAGGTCTACAACATGAGTCTCTGCCGTAAAATGATCGTCGGGTTCGTTAAATCCTATGTGACCGTCAAAGCCTATCCCGAGCAGCTGAAGGTCGATTCCGCCGAAACGTCGCACTCTCGCGTCGTATTCACGGCACTCGGCGGCAAGGTCTTCGGCACAGCCGTTCGGCACAAATGTATTTTCCGGTTTGAAGAATACATGATCAAAGAGGTTTTCCTGCATAAAATAGCGATAGCTCTGCTCGTGACTTCCGTCAAGTCCGACATACTCGTCAAGGTTTATCGAAACCGTTTTTGAAAAATCAAGATTGCCCTTTCTGAATTTCTCTGTAAGGCATTTGTAGATGCCTACGGGTGACGACCCGGTCGCAAGTCCGAGGACGCTTTCGGGCTTAAGTATGACCTGTGCCGCGATATACTCGGCGGCAAGCTCGCTGAGTCTTTCATAACTGTTTGTCGTGATAAATTTCATTTTTATTTCCTCCGAGGGTGTTTTTTTAATTTTCTTTATTTTACCACACAGCACCGCAAAAATCAATGAAATTCGGAGCTTTTAAACTTTTTTCGTCATAGTTTTGAGAAAACAGTGCTTCCGCGGACGTTGATCCAACGGTAGAGCGCAAATGCGAGTCCCAGATTCACAGCTGAAAATACCGCGAGTCCAACAGCACTGCCCACCGTCGTCCCCGCAATGAAAAGAACCACAGCCGCTGCCATAACGTACAGCCAGCCCCCGAAAAGCGCAAGAAACGTACTGAGGCTCTGTTTTATAGGTGTAACTTCGCTTTTCCACGTAAGATTCGGGTGGCGAAGATTAACAAACAACCCAAAGCAAGCCGAAAGAACAGTAAAGGATAAAACGAACAGAAGCGCGAGAAGCGTGCCGAAAAAGCCGAGTCTCATTGATATTCCGGCACATATAACGCAGAATACTGCGGGAATTGTCGTAATTATCAACTGCACACACAGCTTCGCACGTAATATCTGCCTGCAATCCACCGGCAGCGACTGAAGTATCCAGATATTCTTTCCCTCAAGCGATACCGAAGGCGCCGTAGTAATATTCATCGTTGAAAGCATACACACTGCAATGCCGACAGCTGACGGAAGTATATTCAGCCCGGGGAACTCCCTGACAGCAAAATCCGCGATCTGTCCTCCCTTTATTACGGCAAATATCGCCGCCGCGGTGATCAGGACCGTGCCGAGTCCGCAGTTAAGCATATATGTCGGGCTTGACGCAAAGCGTCTGAATTCCTTTTTCAGCAGTGTAGCGAAAGGGCTTGCGGCACGCATTTCGGACTTTTTCTTTCTTACCTTTGCCGTTCCGCCCGACGACGTGGCGATCTTAATAAAGCTTTTTGAAAGCACAAGGTATGCCAGCGCGCAAACCGCCGCCGTCATAAGGACCACGGACAGGACCGATGGAATATCTCCGGTTCCCGAAAGTCCCGCGACATACAGGGGATAAGCGTAATTCATTATTCCGCTGCTTATCACACCGGAATTTTCGATGAGCGAGGATATTATCCGGCTCGCCTGAAAATAAACAAAATAATATGCCGCGAAAGCGACGAGCGAGATGATTACTGTGATAAAGCTCCTGTTTTTGAGCTTTACACTTATTTTCGCTATCATCCAACCGAAAATGCAGGACAGCACAAGTACGGTCATCGGAACAGTCAGGAATGTTGTCAGCGAGCCGATCACCGTATAAACGCTGAACGGAGTAAAAAACGCATATACAACGATCGAAGGGATCAGCACGACCTCCGAAAACATAAATCCCATAATATAGACGCCGAGAAGCCTTGATACAAGGAGAGTGTGTACCGGGATCGGCAGCGAAAGCAGAAGATCGTTGTCCTTCGCAAGGTAAAGCCCGGCGTAGGTATTGAAAACGCTCCCGAATACTCCCATGGCAACCGCTATCAGTCTGAACAAAGTGAAATACAGCCAACAAAGACCCGCATCGGTCATGGGCTTACAGATGCCTATGGCAAGAGCCGTGAACATTCCGCCGATAATGAAAACCATAAGAGCGGCATAAAGTACTATTAAAGCGACGCTGGATACCTTCGACCTTTGCTTTCCGGTCTTCACATTGACGAAAAATCCGCGGTTTATTTCAAGAAGCTGTTTTTTCAAAAGAGCGACAAGCATTATTCACCCTCCAATTCAAGGAAGACGGCTTCAAGGCTTTCGTCCCCGATTATTTCTTCGGTAGTGCCGGTGCGGATCAGCTTTCCTCCCTTGATGATTGCTATTCTGTCGCAGAGCTTTTCGGCGACCTCAAGCACGTGAGTCGAGAAAAATATCGCCCCACCCGCGTCGCAATGCTCGCGCATCATTTCCTTCAGGATATGCGAAGCCTTGGGATCGAGTCCGACGAAGGGCTCATCAAGCAAAATCAGCTTCGGTTCATGTATCCAAGCCGAAATAATTGCGAGCTTCTGTCTCATACCGTGAGAATATGACGATATCGGCTGACCGAGGACCGATGTGAGCTCGAAAAGCGAGGAATACTTCTCGGTCCTTGCCTTTCGGTCTTCCTCCCTGATCCCGAAAATGTCCGAAATAAATGTGAGATACTGCGCTCCCGTCATAAATTCGTATATGTCGGGGTTGTCGGGAATGTAGGCTATCATACGCTTTGCGGCGACAGGATCGTCCTTCACGGAAATCCCGCCGACCTTTATATCGCCGGCATCAAAGTCAAGTATTCCGACCGTAGCCTTAAGTGTAGTGGTCTTGCCCGCACCGTTGTGACCGATAAAACCGCATATCTCGCCCCGGGATATGTGAAGCGTCAGGTCGTCAACCGCCTTCTTATCACCATAGATCTTTGTAAGATGATCGATATAAAGCATCGTCATTCTCCTCTCCAAACATTGTATTTATAATAAAGCAGCCGTTTAAAGAACGGCTGCTTTATTATACTACCGGCAGTTTTTATTGTCAACACCGTGACCGTCCGGAACAAGGTCTTACCTTAAAACGCTCCCGTCTGCATTTCCGTCGGCAAGTGCAGCTGCCTCCGAGACCTCCGCAATGCCGAAGTCCCCCTCGACAGTGTGCTTCAGGCAACTTGATGCGACGGCAAATTCGACGGCGTACTGCGGCTCGTATCCGTTCAGCATCGCATATATCAACCCGGCATCGAAAGCATCTCCGCCGCCGACGCGGTCAACTATGCGCACGGGATATTTTTTCGAAAAATATTCTTTTCCGTCGGTTATGAGCCTTGCACCGATTATATTGTCGCTCGCGGATATGCTCTCGCGGAAGGTCGAGGCAACAGCGCGGAAACCGTATTTTTCGTAAAGAGTCCTCATCGGATCATCCGGCTTCTCGCCGAGGAGATCGCAGGCATCGGTCTCGCCGCCTATAAACACATCGGCGTAAGGAACGATCTGCCGCATAACTGTCTTCATTTCATCGCGCGTCCAGAGCTTAGAACGGTAGTTATAGTCGATCGAAACGGTCGCACCCGCCGCCTTCGCGGCTTCGAGGGCGGAAAGGATAACGTCGGTCTTCACAACTCCCGCCGTTATGCCGGTAATATGAAACCAGTCGGCTCCTTTGAGCGCCGCGGTAAAATCGTAATCCGAAGCCTCCGAAAGCGACACCGCAGAACCCGCACGGTCATAGATGACCTTTCCCGGGCGTGGACCTGCGCCCTTTTCGCAATAATAAATGCCCACACGGTCGCCGCCCCTCGCGATATAACAGGTATCTACCCCATAACGGCGCAAAGAGTTTACCGCCGCTTGACCTATTTCGTGCTTCGGCAATTTTGTGACAAAAGCCGAGTCTATCCCGAAATTCGCAAGTCCCACGGCGACGTTTGCCTCGGCACCTCCGAACAGTGCCTCGAAGCTCTCGCTCTGCAAAAAACGCAGATTTCCGTTTGGCGCAAGCCTCAGCATTATTTCTCCGAACGTAACGACTCGCATATCTTAACTATCTCCTTGCAGTTTGCGGTAATATCACCCTTCATCATGAAGCTCCCACCTACGGCGAGAACGCTGTCACACGATAGAAAGTCGGAAAGGTTTGAAAAGCTGACTCCTCCCGTCGGAATGAACTTCAACTGCGGGAACGGTGCAGAAAGTGCCTTTATCGCCTCAAGCCCTCCGTAAATTCCCGCCGGGAAGAATTTGACGACTTCAAATCCCTCGTCTATCGCATGCATGATCTCTGTCGGCGTTACGCATCCGGGATAGTAGGTGGCATTTTCCCAACGGCAGATAGCGGCGACCTCATCGGAAAATCCCGGTGCAACTATGAATTTTGCCCCCGCGTCAAGTGCCGCACGGCACTGGGCGGCGTTTATCACCGTCCCGGCTCCAATGTTCATATCGGGATAGAGCTCACGTCCGAGCCTTATCGCTTCCGCGGCACAAGGGGTACGAAAGGTTATCTCGGCACAGTTTATCCCACCATCCCGGATACTGCCGAGGATATTTTCCGTATTCTTCAGATCGTCAATAACGACAACGGGTATAACTTTATCCATAAATAAGTCTCCTCACATTGTTATATGCCACATCGGCTGCGAGAGAAGCGGCGCTGTTTTCATCGTACTCTCCCGCGTCGACCTTTTCGGCGATAAAATCGGCAAGCAGACGTCGGTAGAAATCGAACCTCACATAAGACGAGAACGATCTGCTGTCCGTGAGCATACCGAGCTGAGTTCCGAAAGCTGCGTATTCGGACACCGTCTCCATCTGGCGCCTTATCCCGCATACCGTGTCGTTGAACCACCATGCCGCTCCGATAAGTACATTCGGGAAGGCTCCGCTTATCGCGGCAAGCGCACGGAGGCTGTTGTCGTTCAACGGATAAAGCACGATCTGAGGAAGTCCGCCGAGCCTCTGAAGCTCTTCGTCAAGTATTTTCGCCAGTGCATCGGTATCGACGGAGGCACGGAAAACATCAAAGCCCGCATCGGCACCGACCGACGAAAAGGCTCCCGAGTTTATATTCCTGAAGGTCCCGAAATGGAGCTGAAGCACGATTCCGTTCTTATAGCACTGCTCTATCAGCCATCTTAGATCCTCATTCCCGGCATCAACAAGATCAAAGCCGTGGTCGGCAATACGGCATCCCTTTGAAATGAAATATGCAAGGCGCTTTTCAAGAACATCGTGACTTACACCTTCCTTGAAGCATCTGTCGGGGCGAAAGGTCGGGCAGACCTTCACTCCGCCGATAACACCGTGATATTTAAGCTCCTTCATCGGATCGTCTGTCGTAGCGATATACTCGACCTTGAATTTTTCAAGAAGCGATCCTACAGACATATCGGCAAGCTTTTTGTCCGCTGTGTCAAGGATCTCCTCAGCACTCTTTGCATTTAGCGGAGCATTGATCCCGAAAAGACTCTTAAGCTCCATATGAGTCCAATAATAAAGAGGGTTTCCGATGAGCTTCGGCATAATTTCTGCATATTTCAGAAATTTTTCACGGTAGCTTCTGCCGCCCGTGATATAGTCCTCGTCAACGCCGCAAAGTCTCATCGCACGCCACTTGTAGTGATCTCCGGCGAGCCAGAGCTCACCAAGCCCCGAAAAATGTCTGTCCTCGGCTATCGCACGCTCATCAAGATGACAGTGATAGTCGATTATCGGCAGATCCTTGATCCCGTCGTAAATTTTTCGCGCGGTCTGCCCCGACAGAAGAAGTCCGTCGCTGAAAAAGTCTTCCATCGGTCAGACCCCCGAATACGCAGAGAAGCCGCCGTCAACCGGAATGACCGTACCGGTGACGAATCCGCTCGAGGCATCGTCGGCAAGCCAGAGAAGGCAGCCGATAAGGTCGGATATCTCGCCGAACTTCTTCATAGGTGTCGCGGCAAGGATCTTCCCGGTCCTCGCGGTCGGCGTTCCGTCGGCATTGAACAGCAGTCCGCGGTTCTGATTCGTAACAAAGAATCCGGGAGCTATCGCGTTGCAGCGTATACCGCAAGGTGCAAAGTGAACCGCCAGCCACTGTGTAAGATTTGATATTCCCGCCTTCGCGGCACTGTACGCAGGGATCTTTGTCAGCGGACGGTAGGCGTTCATCGACGAAATGTTTATAATGTTCCCGCCCGTCTTCACCATATCTTCGGCAAACACCTGTGTCACAAGGAACGCGGAGGTTATATTCAGGTCAAAAACGAACTTCAACCCACTCTCTTCAAGCGCAAAGAAGTCCTTGATGCCCTCGGTATCGGGGGTCATCGTCTCATTGTCGGTCGTCGCACGGGGATTGTTGCCTCCTGCACCGTTGATGAGGAAGTTTACCTGCCCAAATGTTGCGTGGACTTTTTTTGCCGCGTCAACTATGCTCTCCTTATCAAGGCAGTTGCACTTCACCGCAAGAGCATTTTCGCCGATTTCCGATGCGACCTTTTCGGCGGCTTCATAGTTTATATCAAGCAGTGCGACCTTCGCACCGCACTCGGCAAGCGCTCTCGCCATCTCCGAGCATATAACTCCGCCGGCTCCCGTGACGACTGCCGTTTTATCCTTAAGATCAACTCTGAAAGGTATCATTTTTATTCTCCTTCTCAATATCCTTGTCGACCGCCTCAAAGATCCCCTGAAGGTAGCAAGCCCCCATTGCGCGGTCAAAAAGCCCGTATCCGGGCTTCGCGTCCTCACCCCAAACATTGCGTCCGTGGTCGGGTCGGAGGTATCCCTCAAATCCGTTCTCTTCAAGCGCTCTGACTATAGAATAAATATCAACATTGCCTTCCGCCGTCTGATGACCGTTCTCATAGAAGTCCGTACCCGAAGTGTATTTAAGCTGCCTCAGATGTGCAAAATATATCCTCTTCGCGTACTTCGCCGCCATAGCGGGAAGGTCGTTGAAGCGTCCGGCGCCGAGGCTTCCGGTACAGAAGGTTATCCCGTTGTGAGGATTCGGCACGGCGGCAAAGAGCCTGTCGTAATCCTCCTCCCTGCCGACGATCCTCGGCAGACCGAAAATATCCCACGGCGGATCATCCGGATGTACCGCCATATTGACGCCCGCGGCATCGCAGGCGGGCATGATCCCGTTTAAGAAGTAAACGAAATTCTCAAACAGCTTCTCGTGAGTCATTCCCTCGTAGTCTTTCAGCAACCCGTTAAGCTCGTCGGGCGTGTAGCTCTCGTCCCAACCGGGAAGACGCAGATTCTTTCGGTCGAGCTTGCAAAAGTCAGCCTCGCTGTAAGAGAGAGAGGTCGAACCGTCTGAATGCTTATAGTAAAGGTTCGTTCTGAACCAGTCGAAGACCGGCATAAAGTTGTAACAGATGCACTTCACACCGGCCTTGCCGCAATTGATTATATTCTGCCTGTAAGCCTCGATATATTTATCGCGTGACGGCTTGCCGAGCTTTATATCCTCGTGAACCGGAACAGACTCGATAACTTCCATCTCGAGCCCCGCATCGTTGCAGAGCTTCTTCATATGAAGCAGCTTGTCAAGGCTCCAGACCGCACCCACCGGCTCGTCGTATACGGCAGTAACGACACCGGTCATACCCTGGATCTGCTTTATGTAATTAAGGGGTATGCAGTCCTTTTCGCCGTACCATCTGAAGGTCATTTTCATGGAAAATTTCTCCCGATAATAATTATTTTATTAATTATAAGCCTTCATTTTTATCTTGTCAATAAGAGTAAAGCAAGCCGAAGCCTTTTGCAAGAAAATTCGCGAACTTTTGCAACACCGGGATTGCAAACAAACGCGCACCCCTTGACGGTCCGATAAAAAAATGCTATACTTTAAAAAAATCGGAAACGCTGAACACGGAGCAACTATGAAAGAATCAGGAAACGGAATAAACGCGGTAATACTTGATTTCAACGGCACTATGGTCTTCGACTCACACATACACCGCGCGGTCTGGCGGGACTTCATCCCCGAGCACGGCGGCGGCGAGATTGATATGAGCGACATTGACCGACGGATACTCGGCAGAGACAATACCCATATACTTCACGACTTTTTCGGAGATATATCGGATGAAGAGACCGAACGGCTCGCATACGAAAAAGAGGCGGAATACCGCCGCCGCTGTATGCTGAAACCGGAGGATTTTCATTTTGTAAATGGGGTAGAAGAATTCCTGAATTACCTGACCGAAAAAAACATACCGCATACGATAGCGACGGGATCGGACAGATATAATGTGGATTTTTACTTTGACTATTTTAAACTCGGCAAGTGGTTTGACCGTGATAAGGTCGTACTTGACGACGGTAGCTTTCCCGGCAAGCCGGATCCGGAGATATACCTGCGCGCGGCGGAGCTTATAGGCGCCTCCCCTTCGGATTGTCTCGTGCTTGAGGATTCACACTCGGGTGTGACCTCGGCGCGTCGCGCGGGGATCGGGAGGGTTATCGCGGTGGTAAGCGATACAAAGGATAAAGACTATTATGCCTCCGCGGGAGGTGTCGACCGCATCGTCAGGGACTTCTCGGATTGGAAAACATTTTTGAGCTGAACGGCGAAAGACGCAACGAAAGACGTGGGGGAACCTTCTTGAAAGAAGGGTCCCCCACGCCCCTTACAAGAACTTGTCTTACAGGTTACGGAAGTA
>CALYSG010000027.1 GCA_945485605.1 uncultured Clostridia bacterium | reverse complement strand
ACCAAAGTCACAGATAAGTCAGCCTACGGAAAAGCCTTTGGAAAAGCAATGCTTGTTATCGCAATTATTATGCTACTCAGTGGCATTATAGGACTGTTTGAAAATTTGACCATCCTTGCCGTTGCTATACTTATCATAGGCTTGGTGATTGGTATAGGTTTTATTGTTGTAGTACAAAAAAAGCACAATAAGGGAGTATTCTAATTTCCAATTTATTGAATTGTTAACCCCGACAGACATAAATCTGCCGGGGCTACTTATTTGTTTACTGCGGATCAAATAAGGTGAGTTGATTTAAGATTCCTCCGCCAAGAACATCACCCATTTCGAGACAGCTTTTTTGTCAGACAGCGGTATAGAAGTCCGGCACGTCGTATTCGGCGTTTTCAACGATCGCAGGTGCGACGGGTGCTACCGCAGTGCACTTTGCAGACATAGCTTGAATGATCGTTGCGATAGAAAAGTACGCTATGCCGCCGACCATCAGCACCGACAGCACAATGCATACTACCTTTATCCATGTTGGGGTGATTTTCCGGTTTGCCATATTATCCTCCGTAATAATTTATTCGTATCAGTTGAATTTTTGGGCGTCGGAGTCCGAGAGGGGACTGCCTGTCGCCGGTATCTTCAGCTTTTTAAGCCCTTTTGAGTTTTCAAGCATTGAATCGATATCTGCCGAGGCGAATGTCAGCTTCTGATCCTTCTTCAGATTGAAGAGCTGAACGCCGCCCGAGGTCCTCGTAGCCTTCACCGGAATGAGCGAGCTTTTTATTATCGCGGCACGCCCGGCGTCATTAACGAGGAGGATATCGAATGGATCCTTTTCGTTCTCGGCGAAGGCGGCAACGATCGGTGAGGCATCCGAATACGATCCTACGAGCTTGCGACGCGGCGCCTTTGTAACATATGCCGTTGAGGGGATCTTTACGCCCTTGCCGTTCTCAAATATATAGACGAAGTTTTCGCCCTCGTTGAATCCATTGAAGAGCTTCATGAGTATCGGCTTCTCGCCCGGCTCGAAACCGAGCTTGACCGGAACGAATTCACCCATCTGCGATGCCTTTACATTGTCGAAATCAGCGACGGCGGCACGGTACATACGGCATTTGTCGGTGATGAAGAGAAGCTCCGCCGTATTCTCGGTGTCTATTACCTCGGTTATAGAGTCGCCGTCCTTGAGCTTCTGCTCGTCGTTTCCGCGGAGAGAGAGCAGGGTGATCTTCTTGAAATAGCCCTCTTTCGTGAGATAGAGCCTTACATTGTAATTCTCGACCGTTTCCTCCGGCTCGCAGCTGTCGGTTTCCGATTCGTGAACTATGAGAGACCGTCTCGGCTGACCGTACTTGCTCTTTATTTCCGCGAGCTGTTTTGCTATGAGTGCTTTCTGTTTCAGCTCGTCGCCGAGGATCGCCTTTATTCCGTCGATTTCTTTTTCAAGATCATCGATCTCCTGTATTCGTTCGAGAATATATTCGCGGTTAAGGTAACGCAGCTTTATCTCTGCGATGTACTCTGCCTGAATTTCATCTATCGAGAAGCCCTTCATGAGGTTCGGGACGACGTCGGCGTCACGCTCGGTGCCTCTGACGATCTTTATTGCCTTATCGATATCAAGCAGTATCTTTCCGAGTCCGAGGAGCAGATGCAGCTTGTCCTCTTTCTTTTTAAGATTGAAGGTAAGCTCGCGGCGGACGCAACCGAGCCGGAAGCGTATCCACTCGTTCAGGATCTCAGTTACTCCCATAACGCGCGGAACCGAATCTATAAGGACATTGAAGTTGCACTTGAAGCTGTCCTCAAGTGTCGTTAGCTTAAAGAGCTTCTTCATCAGTTTGTCGGGATCGACTCCGCGGCGGAGGTCTATTGTGAGCTTAAAGCCGGAGACATCGATCTCGTCTCGGAAATCGGTTATTTCCTTTAGCTTGCCCGCCTTATATAGGTCGGCGATCTTGTTGAGTATGACTTCGATCGTTGTTGAGTAGGGGATCTGAAGTATATCTATGCAATTTGCATGCTTGTCGTATGAATAGCGCGAGCGGATCCTCACCGAGCCCTGACCGGTAGTGAAGACCTCACGCATTGCCTCGGCGTTGTAGATTATCTCGCCGCCGCCCGGAAAATCGGGAGCTTTGATTATCTCCATCAATTTTTCGACCGATGTTTTCGGGTTTTTCAGAAGCGCGATCGTGCCGTCGCATATCTCGGCGAGGTTGAAAGAGCATATTGAGGAAGCCATACCGACTGCGATACCGGCGGTCGGCATTATCAGTATGTTCGGAAACGTCGTCGGAAGCAGGACAGGTTCCTTCATAGTGCCGTCGTAGTTATCGGTCATATCGACGGCATCCTTGTCTATGCCTCGGAAGATCTCGGCACAGAAGGGATCGAGCCTGACTTCGGTGTAACGTGCCGCGGCGCATTTCATATCGGTCGAGGAATACTGTTTACCGAAGCTGCCCTTAGAGTCTATGAGCGGGTGGAGCAGAGCCTCATTATCGCGCGTCAGACGCACCATGGTGTCGTAGATCGCCGCGTCACCGTGAGGGTTCAGCTTCATCGTCGCGCCGACGACGTTCGCGCTTTTTGTCCTCGGTCCGCTCATAAGTCCCATTTTATACATAGTGTAAAGGAGCTTGCGGTGAGCCGGCTTGAAGCCGTCGATCTCGGGGATCGCGCGGGATATTATTACGCTCATCGCGTAAGGCATATAGTTTTTTTCGATAGTTTCGGTTATGGGCTGATAGGTCGGCTCGGCGTAGACGATCTGATCGTTTGCTTTTGAGGGGATTTTCTTTGCCATTTATATGACCGTAACCTCCGCATGGCGGAAGCTCCCTTTCTTTTGGAATTGAATTGTTAGACCTTTCTGACGGTGTGCGCGGCGGCGCGTATCATGCGGTTGTAGAGGGCAAGTCCTATGCCGTTCTTTTTTGGCAGATGCCCGTAAATGACCTTCGCACCCATACGGTCTGCCATTCGAAGGGCGGAGAAGAGTCTGTGTGCTTCTTCGCTGAGGTCTTCGCGTGAGCCTACCGGAATTATTCTGTGCCCCGCGAGCACTGCTGCCTCGTCATCAAAGCATATAAGTATTGCGTCGTCGCTCGTTTTCTTCATAAATTCAAGCACATCACTGTCATTTCCGTCAAGAAGGACTAAGGGAGTATCGGGCGAATAATGCCTGTATTTCATTCCCGGCGACAGCGGATGCGCGTCTGCGGGAAGGCTTCCCGTGACCGCGGGATCGACCTTGACCTCACGAAGAACGCAACGAAGCGCATCGACCGTCACCGCACCCGGACGAAGAAGGATCCCGCAGTCACCGTCGAGCTTCACGATTGTCGATTCAAGCCCGATCTCGCTGTCGCCTCCGTCGATTATCATATCGACGCGTCCGTCCATATCGGCGAGCACGTCCGCGGCATTTGTAGGCGAGGGCTTGCCCGAAAGGTTTGCCGACGGTGCGGCGACCGGAACGCCGCAGGCTTCTATAAATGCGTGCGCGATCGGATGAGACGGGCACCTTACGGCGACAGTGTCAAGACCTCCCGCGGTTTCCTTCGGGATAGTGTCCTTCCTCGGCAGTATCACTGTCAGAGGGCCAGGCATAAACTTTTCCGCGAGACGGTAGTAATATTCGTTCGTGACGGCGTAAGGCTCTGCCGATTCGGGTCTGTCAATGTGGATTATCAGGGGGTTGTCCGAGGGTCTGCCTTTCGCGGCATAGATCTTCTTTGCCGACTCGGCGTTAGTCGCGTCGCCGCCGAGTCCGTAGACCGTCTCGGTTGGAAATACGACGAGTCCGCCCGACCTGATTATATGCGCTGCGTCCATTAAGCAGGCACTTTTTGCGCCCGAAACGATAAACCGAGTTTTCATTGTCATTCTTCCGAATTTCTGAGTTTTTCTGCCGTATCCGCGGCGATGAGAGCGTCGATCATACCGTCGATGTTTCCCGATAGAAAATCATCGAGAGAGTAGACCGAGTAATTTATCCTGTGATCGGTAATGCGGCTCTGAGGGTAGTTGTAGGTCCTGATCTTCTCGCATCTCTCTCCGCTGCCTACCTGTGATTTTCTCGTCGAGGCTATCTTTTCGTCCTGCTCGTTGCGTTTTATCTCGTATAGCTTGGCACGGAGCATCTGCATTGCTTTTTCGCGGTTCTGGAGCTGACTGCGCTCCTGCTGACATTCGACGACGATGCCGGTAGGCTTGTGAGTAAGCCTTACCGCCGATTCGGTCTTGTTTATGTGCTGACCGCCGGCTCCGCTCGATTTGCAGGATTCGAGGATAATATCGGCTGGGTTTATCTCGACCTCGACTTCCTCGACCTCGGGAAGAACCGCGACGGTCACTGTCGATGTGTGTATGCGGCCCTGCGATTCGGTTTCGGGAACGCGCTGGACGCGGTGGACTCCCGATTCGAAACGGAATCGCGAGTAGGCACCGTTGCCTTCAACCATAAATGTTACCTCGCGGAATCCGCCGAGCTCGGTCTCGTTTGCGCTCAGAAGCGAGACCCGGAACCTTTTTGACTCGGCATACATAGTGTACATACGGTAGAGGACTGCGGCAAATAGGGCAGCCTCATCTCCTCCCGCACCCGCGCGGATCTCAACGATAACATTCTTGTCGTCGTTTTCGTCGCGGGGCAGCAGCATAAGAGTCAGCTCTTCAATGAGCCTTACGGGGATATCCTTGTCGCGGTAATATTCCGCCGAGGCAAGCTCGCGAAGCTCTGCGTCGGAGCTTTCCATGAGGGCTTTGGCTTCTTCAAGTGCTTCGACTGAGGCGCGGTATTCGCGGTACTTTTCGACTATTGGAGAGAGGGTCTTATATTCCTTCGAAAGTTTTGCAAAGTTCTGCGGATCGGATGCGACGCCCGGCTCGGAGAGGAGCTTTTCGATCTGAAGGTAGCGTTCCTCGACCTCTTTCAGCTTGTCGGAGAGCGCCATCAGAAGCAGAAGAAGGCGTCAAATGCGCGGTAAGCCTCATAGAGGTCGGATTTTGCTATGACCTCGCAGGGAGCGTGCATCGAGATAACGGGGACGCCGAGGTCTACCGTGTCGATATTGTGGTTTGCAATAAACTTCGCGACCGTTCCGCCTCCGCCGAGGTCTACCTTGCCGAGCTCGCCCGACTGCCAGACGACGTCCTTTGACGCCATGGCGCGGCGAACCCAACCGAGAAATTCAGCCGAGGCATCGCTCGTGCCGGACTTTCCGCGGGCACCGGTGTACTTTGCGAGGACCGCGCCGCAGTTTATCTCGGAGCAATTGCGCTTTTCGAAGACTTCGGGGAAGTTCGGATCGTATGCCGCCGAAACATCCGCAGAGAGGCACTTTGAAGCCGCTCTGACCTGTGCGGGATTGCCGCCGAGGGCGAGCGCGATATTTTCGATAAGGTCTATGAACAGACGGCACTGCATACCGGAAACGCCGTCGCTTCCGGTCTCCTCCTTGTCGGTGAGAATGCACATAAGGGTGTGCGTATCGTCCGCGCATTCAAGAAGGGAAGTGAGTGCGGGGTAAGCGCAGCAACGGTCATCGTGACCGTAGCCGGCGATCATAGAGCGGTCAAGACCGACGTCGCGCGCGTTTCCTGCCGGAACGGCACAAAGCTCAGCCGAGAGAAAATCCTCCTCGTTGATTCCGTATTTTTCGTTAAGGATAGCCATAACATTGTCTCTTACGCTCAAGTCTGCATCGGGGCGTGAGCCCGAAAGAAGGTTGAGACTCTCTCCGGGTATCGCTTCATTCAGAGGCTTTTTGCCCTGATCCTGCCCGAGGTGGGGAAGGAGGTCGTTTATATAGAATATGGGATCTTCAGGATCCTCGCCGATAGTGATATCGACGGTACTTCCGTCAGCCTTAACGACTGTTCCGTGAAGTGCGAGCGGAGTTGCGACCCACTGATATTTACGGATACCGCCGTAGTAATGTGTCTTTAGAAACGCCATGCCGGAATTTTCGTAGAGGGGGCACTGCTTGAGGTCTACGCGCGGAGAATCTATATGCGCGGCGGCGATCCTTACACCGTTCGAGATATCCTCGGTGCCTATTCTGAAGAGCATGATGCTCTTGCCGCGGTTGTTATAGTAGAGCTTGTCGCCCGCTTTTACTTTCATCCCGAAGGTGTAGGGCTTATATCCGCAGGCTTCGGCACGTGTAACGGCTTCCTTTACTGCTTCGCGTTCGGTCTTTGCGCTGTCGAGGAAGGCAGTGTAGCCCTTCGCATATTCGTATGCCGCCTCGGCGCGGTCTGTCGAGGTGTAGAAATTGCGCTTTTTGTAGTTGAATTCCTTATTTTCCATTTTATCTTTGCCCTTTCGTTTGATTTTGTCAGTAATAGAGGCGACGGTACGCCTTGCAGTATCCGTTTACTTTTTTCACATAGTTGTTTGTTTCTGAGAACGGAATGCGGTAGAGCGTTTTCCCGTCGAGCGAGCAGGTCGGATCGGCGAGCCATTTTGATACATTGCCCTCTCCGGCGTTGTAAGCCGCAAAAACGGTGCTCCAGTTGTCGAATTTTTTATACAGGTATGAAAGATAATATGTGCCGTATTTGATGTTGGTATTCGGATCAAAGTGAAGAGAGGGATCATACCTGTCCCCGACCATTCCGGCGATGTATTCGAATGTGTTGCTGTTCTCACGGACAAGGATCTGCATAAGTCCAACGGCTCCGGCGGACGATTCGGTTGTAGGATCAAAGTCGCTCTCGGCTTTTATGACCGAATAAACGACATACTCGGGAACGCCGTATGTCTTCGCCCATTTTTCGACAAATTCGGAATATTTCCTCGGGTAGTCCTTCGCCTCTGCTCGGTTCATTACCGAGTCGTAGATAAATCCGATCGCCACAGAGGCGACGATTATGCAGACGACTGCTATGATTATTTTTTTCTTCCCTGGCATTTTATGATCTCTCCGATTTTTTCAAGCAGGGCGGAGACCTCTTTTTCGAGTTCATCTTCGCCCGAATTGTTCTTTATTACGACGTCGGCACGCGAGGTGTAGTAGCCCTCCGGCTTCTGCGCCGAAGTTCTCGCCACCGCAGCGTCGTATTCCATACCGTCGCGTTTCATTATCCGTTCGGTCCTTATCGCTTTGTCGGCGACGACCGCTACCGTTAGGTCACATTCTTTGTCAAAGCCCGACTCAAACAGAAGAGGAACATCTGCTGTCAGCGCCGAGCATCCCATTTTCGAATACTGTGATATGAGTGAGTTCATCTTTGCCAAAACGCGACCGTGAGTGATCCTGTTGAGTGTCTCAAGCTCAGATTCGGCTCCGGGAGCGAAGACCTTCGCCGCGAGAGCGCTCCGGTCAAGTGTGCCGTCATCTCTTATTATCTCTTGCCCGAAGTGCTCGGCGAGAAGTTCGAGAAGCTCCGACGGCGGGGTCAGAAGTCTGTGATATATTTTGTCGGCATTTAGCGTCGGGATCCCCGCGGCATTGAGCTTTGCGCATATTTCGCTTTTTCCGGAGCCCGAGGGTCCGGTTATTCCGATTATGACCATTGACGGCTCCTTTCGGTAAGATTACAACATTCCACTATAATCAAATAATTATATCACATTATTGCGTTATTTGCAACACTTCGGAAGGGGGATAAAAGAAAAAATCTCCGGATTACCGGAGATTTTTTGCAATTTATTGATCGCGGCGCTTTATATATGATCTTCTGCGCTTATGCTCGACAGCGTTAAAACGTTTCCACTGTGTTCTGATGCTCATATTGGTTTCAAGGTTTAGGTTGGTTTCGGCATACTTTATGCCGGATTCGCGCATAAATTCCATAAGCTTTGCCATGAATGCCGCGCTGACGCCCCTGTTTGCGTACTCGGAGGCGACGCCGACGAGCCCGAGGTCTATGACCTCGGGAGATTCTACAGCCTTCAGTATTTTCAGGAGAGATATGGGGGTGAGATGTCCCTCCGATGATTGCACGGCTTTCGCGATCGAGGGGATACAAAGTCCGAAGCAGACGGCGTTGTCGTTTTCATCGAGCAACACGGCGACATATTTTTTGCTCATGATCATTCGGAAGGTCTCGATTGTGATCTTTTTCATTCCCTCGGTGAAGGGGACCGTGCCGTAGATGTTTTCGTAGCTCTCGTCAAGCAGAACGAACATCTTGTCGGCGTATCTTTTTATGAAGTCGTCTATGTTCTTTGCGTCATCAAAATGAAGGTTGTAGCGCTTCATTATATAGTCTGCGGTCCTCTGCAGTTTTTCGTCCGGCTCGTCGGGAAGGCTTAGTCTCGATTCGATCCAATCGACCTCTTTTTCGTATCCGCAATGCTCAACAAGCGCGGGGTAGTATTCGTAATTGTACTGCTCTTCAAAGGTTGCAAGTTGGTCAAATCCCTCTATCAGCAGTCCCTCACGTTCCAGATCGGAGAATCCGAGCGGTCCGCACACGGTATCCATGCCTTTTGATCTTGCCCAGTCTTCGACGGCATCGAACAGTGCCTTTGCGACCTTTAGGTCATCGATGCTGTCAAACCGAGTGAACCTGACTCTTTTTTCACCGGTTTTTTCGTTGTGAGCCTTCTGAAGGATTCCCGAGATCCTGCCGACCGTTTCACCGTGTCGTTCGGCGAGAAAATAGACTGCCTCGCAGGTGTCGTAATATACATAATCCTTGAGGAATATCTTTTTTTCGTCCATGTATAGCGGAGGCACGAAATATGGATTGCCACGGTATAGACGAAGAGGGAAATCAAGAAATTCGCGTTTGTCTTTTTGTGAGGTTACCTCTCTGACATTTACCATAGGTTATCTGTGTACGGCATGAAAACTTACTCCTACACCGTTTGGTCCGCAGTGGCTTCCGGCAGTAGGGTTGACTGTCGAGTACTGTATATTCAGCTTGCCGTCAAACTCTTTCTGAAGCATATCTCCGAGTTGTTCCGCAATGGGAAGAACATCGGAATGGGTAATTATGACGCGATGATCTTCTACATCCTCACCAAGCTCTTTTACATACTGAACGAGTCGATTCAGTGCACGCATACGTCCTATCTCTTTCCCAATGCTGACCATTTTTCCCTCGCTGTTCATATGGATTATCGGTCTGACACCGACAAGCGAGCCCATAACGGCTGCAAGTCCGCTGACTCGACCTGATTTTTTAAAGAAATTCAGGTCGTCGGCATAGAAATATGCGGCGAACTTGTCGACCTCGGTCTCTGCCCATGTAAGTATCTCCTCGGCACTCTTGCCGGCAAGGTACATATCCCCAATCTCTTCGACTATATTTTGGCTTCCGATGGAGATCCCCTTGGTGTCGACCGAATAAAATTTCCTTTCGGGATATCGCTCACGAAGCTCCTTAAGAGCCATTTCCATAAAGTCGAAAGTCGCCGACATAGCGGCTGAGAAGTGGACATAGAGTATATCGTCACCCGCAGCAAAGACGGGTTCAAAATATTTTATGTATTTTGCGGGACTTATTGCGCTGGTCGATGGTATCGTACCGCCTCTAAGCATATCGTAGAAGGCTTTTGAATCGAAAACTTCAAAATCTTCGTACGGATAGACATCCTTGCCGTCGACGGAGTAAGGCATACTGATAAGACTGTATCCGTATTTTTTCGCAATTTCGGGGGTGATATCGGTATCTGTGTCCGTGAATAATTTAAGCATAATTCCTTCCTTAAATAATGTATATGACTGTATTTTACATCAAAATGCAGACCATGTCAACCTACAACACATCAGATTTGCACAAATAAGTTTTTTTGATGCTGTGGGTGTCTAATTTTCAATATGTTACTTGAAAAAGATATGATATTGTGCTACAATAATAAAGATCTGTTGTGAAAGGAGAATCTTGAGGATGTCGCTTGTCGTTAAGGACCTTACAAAGCGGTTCGGAGAAAAGACAGCCGTCGATCATCTCGGGTTTGAAATGACTGCCCCCGGGGTCTTCGGACTTATAGGTACCAACGGTGCCGGAAAAACCACAACCATAAGAATGATCCTCGGCATTATGCGTCCCGATGCCGGTAGTTCTGAGTGGAACGGCAGAGCAATAAACCGCGATTCGCTGAGCTTCGGCTATATGCCGGAGGAGCGCGGCATTTACGGCAAGGTAAACGTTCTTGAGCAGCTTGTATACTTCGGTATGCTCAGAAAAATGAGCAAAGCCGACGCGCTCGCCTCTGCGATGAAATGGACCGACAGACTCGGCGTTGCCGAGTACAGGTATATGAAGGCAGATAAGCTCTCAAAGGGCAATCAGCAGAAGGTTCAGCTTGCCGCAACTCTCATACATGACCCGCAGCTGATAATCCTTGACGAGCCTTTTTCGGGGCTTGATCCGGTCAACACCGAGCTTTTGCGGCAGGTCATCGGTGAGCTTATAGACGCTAAAAAGTATATCGTTATGAGCAGTCACCAGATGACGACGGTCGAGGAATACTGCGAGAATATTATCCTTATGCACCGCGGAAAGACCGTGCTTGACGGCAACCTTCGAGAGATCAAGGCGGGGTACGGTCATACAAGACTTCTCGTAGATACGGCAGAAGACACATCGGCGGTTGCAAAAAGATGCGGTCTTGCTCTCCGCGAAAAGCGTGCCGACGGTGTAGAATATGCGGTGACGGGAAAGGCACAAGCCGATAAATTTCTCGCCGAGCTGACGGCGGAGGGAATATTCCCGACACATTACGAGCTTCGCGAGCCTTCGCTCAGCGAAATATTCATAGAGAAGACGGAGGGCGGCGAATGAAGCAGATTTTCAGTGTATTTGCCTTTACCTTCAAAAACGGAGCAAGGCAGAAGACCTTCATAATCACGACGGTGATAATTCTTGCAATAATCCTTGTTGCCTGTTCGGTACCGAGAGTCCTGCTTTCCTTCACGGGCGGGAATATAGAGGATATAGTTACGGGTAAGTTTTACACCTGCTACTATATCGACGAAACGGGCAAGCTGAACGGCGGAGAGCTTCTTCTTGCCGATAAACTGACCGATACGGAATTTATAGTTGCAACACCCGAGGATAAGGACAGAATTATTTCCGATATAGCATCCGACGCGAAGACGGCGCTCATACTTATCGCGAACGGTGAGGACGGAAAGCCTGCGATAACGATATCGGCGCAGGACTTCCTTAACCGTGCGGCGGCGAATTCCGGAGACATAGCTTCGATGCTGAGCAAGCTATACTCGACACGGGTGATGGAGGAGCTGGGAATCGGTGCCGAAATAATTGCCGATGCGCAACGTCAGATACCTTGCACTGTAAACACGGAGGGAGGGCTTACTCCGTCCGGGTATGCGGCGGGGATATTGCTGATAACCCTGACATTCTTTGCGGTGTACTACTACGGCTACGGAGTGGCGTCGTCAGTCGCGAGCGAGAAATCGTCAAGGGTTATGGAAACGCTTATCGTTTCCGCGAAACCTTCTTATATACTCATAGGAAAGTGCCTCGGCATGGGTATACTCGGGCTTTGCCAATTCGGCGGGATCCTTATTTTCACCGCACTATGCTGGAAGCTTCTCATTCCCCCGGACTTTACCGTTATGGGTACCGCATTGTCACTTACGTCGTTTACGCCGAGGTCTGTCTTTCTTATTATAGTATTCTTCATTCTCGGATATACGCTTTACGCTATGATGAACGCCGTGTGCGGTGCGACTATAGATAAGCTCGACGAGCTTAACGCGGCGATGATGCCCGTTATGCTGATATCAATGGGATCCTTCTATCTCAGCTATTTCACCGCGATGATGGGGACGACATACGACTACCTTGTCAACCTATCTATGTATATTCCGTTCAGTGCGCCGTTTATAATGCCCTTTGTGCTTCTTAACGGAGAGGTGGCGGGATGGCAGATACTTCTTTCTGCGGGGATACTTGTTGTCACGATAGTGATAGTCGCCGCCATTTCGATAAGGATTTACAATGCTTCCGTCATGCATTACGGAAAGAGACTCAAGCTGACCGAGGCTATAAAAAAACGGAAAAGTAAATAATCAAAAGGAGTTTTTCAATGTTACCTAATCCTATAATTGAGCTTGGACCGATAAAGGTCTATATGTACGGTGTTATGATCGCCGTCGGGGTTTTCTGTGCGTTTTCGGTTATCTATTTTTATTCGAAAAGGCTCGGAATACCGACGAAAAACGCCGATTTTGTCTTCTATAACGGAATAGCGACGATAGCTTTCGGATTTTTCTCGGCGGCTCTCTTTCAGTCGGTCTATGACTATATAGAGGATCCGTCGAAGGGTTTCCATTTCGGACAGAGGATCACCTTTATCGGCGGTCTTATCGGCGGGGCGGTATTCTTCCTTGCGGTCTATTTCATATTGCGTAACAAGCTTAAGATAAGGCTCGCTCCGATGCTTCCCGTGATCCCGTGCGCCATAACGGTCGGTCACGCGCTCGGAAGGGTAGGGTGCTTCTTCGCCGGATGTTGTTACGGAAAGCCTTACGACGGAATTTTCTCGGTCAAATTTCCGAACATCGCTGAGAGAGTCCACCCGACACAGCTTTACGAGGCGGTATTCCTGCTCCTGCTTTTCGGAGTGCTTTCCTTCCTGCTTTTGAAGAAATACAAAGCATATAAGTATAATCTCGAGATCTACCTTGTTGCCTACGGTATAGCGAGATTCGTGATCGAATTCTTCCGCGGAGACGATCGAGGAAGCGTCGGCATAGCGATCTCACCTTCTCAGATGACGTCGATACTGCTGATCGTTGCGGGAGTCGCTTTGCTTTTCTTCCACATTAAGTTCAGAAATGTGTTTGAAATCACTCCGACGGTGGTTGAAGCTGCCAAAGAAGAGGAAAACAAGTAATAAAAAAATCCGGTAAGGTTATTCCGTACCGGATATTTTTGTTTCCGAATCCCCCGCTGAGTGGGTGGTTCCGTATAGGATCTTGACGATCCGCGATACCGCCGCAGCGGAGGCTCCCTCCCGGAGGGAGCCGCTGAAAATGCCGCCTCGTAAACAGAAATAATGTCTGCAAAAAGGCTTCGGCGCTTTTTCTTTTGCCCATAGCAGGCACAAAAGAAAAAGCTAAGCAAAAAGAAAATGCCGTTAAGGGGAGTTTCGCCCTCTGCGGAGGGCGACCAAGGCTACGCGCCTTGGATGTGCGCCGCCTTTTGAAAAAGGCGGGCGAAAACTTTCAAAAAGGCGAAGGGTGGTCGTCCTCCCTACCTTTTTACCGACATTATTTCCGGGTGATAACATTACCCTTCAGTGAATAATCCGCGAGGTATGGGTGCAGGCACTGCCTGCCCGCAAGCCGCCGGATTCAGCCGGTGGTTATGACTCAATTTTCAAGCTGATCGATCAGAGCTTGCACCGAGCTCCGGAAGTGCTCGTAGTCGCCGTTATTGTCGATAAAATGGTCGGCGGCAGCTATGGGACCGCCTTTTTCAAGGTTCTCGATCTCGGCAATATCGCGGCGGCGCGCCTGCTCGGCGGTAAGCGGGCGAATAGGGCGACCCGCAAGACGGCTGTAGCGAAGCCCGCTGTCGGCGATGATCGCGACGAGCTTTACGTCGGACGAGATATTATCGTAAATGTACTTGTATTCCGACCACGAATAAAGTCCGTCAAGTACTACATTGCCGACCTTGAGCTTTTCCTTTATTGTATCGGAGAGGAGCACGGCAAAGGCCCCCATTCCGAGCTCACGGCGAAGCCTTTCACGCTCGGCTTTTTCGTTTTCCGGCGTTACGGGAAGCCCTTTTTTCCTGAGCTCGTCCATCGTGACTCCGCCGAAGTAGACCTTCTGCCAGCCTCTTTCGCAGAACCACTGTGTCGCGTCGCTCTTTCCGGCACCGCACATTCCTACGATGGCGATAAGTCTGTTTGACATTTGTTATCCCCCGAAAATCTTAAGTAATCAATAATGAAATTATAAAGCATAGGCGTACTTTTGTCAACAGGGCAGAAGCACACTTTTATGCGGGTTCAGAATATTATATTGTCGCGGTTCGAAACGTGAGCATCTATGACAACGGCGCATTTTCCGTTTGATTTCCCAAGGGTAACGGAGTATAACCCGTTGTCCCAGATTATCTTGTACTCCGTTCCGGGATCGGGGGAATCGATGTTCTTCTTACGCAAAAATCCCTTTTCGGAAAGGACACGGTCAAATTCCTCGGGTGAAGATTCCACGTTGAGCCCAAAAAAGGTCACAGCGGGATCGGTGATCGTTATCTTCGTAATGTATTCGCCTCCGTCGGCGTAATCGGGCCACGCGGATATAAGGTATTTGACGTAATGATCGGGATCGGTAAAGCCTTCACCGTCCACGAATATCTGCTCGTAGCCTTTGCCGTAGATCTCTTCTGCGCCGAACCATCCCGGGATACTCTCGTATTCCGACAGATCGAGGGGCTCGGTGTCCTGAAGGATCCAAAGATCCAAAGAGGTCTGCTCGGGCATGAAGGGCTCGGAAGTCAGACATTTCGGAAACTCCTGCCGATATTGGAAAACGATATCTTTTTCGAGATTCAGTCTGCCCGATTGTTCTGTTATGCGGAAGGTGCAGGTGAGATTATCCTTGTCGGTCACGGTGTCGGCGGAGAAGAGAAATGTATAGCCTGCGTCGGTGACCTTTACCTTGCCGTTTTTGTCCCATTCGAGAAGAATAGCGGTTTTCAGAGCATTTCCGATTATCATTTGCCCTTGCGCCTTGCCTCTTCCCGCCTCGGCGGGGAAGTAGAAGGCGATGCTCTCGTCCTCGGAGACCCAGTATTTTGTTTTGACAAGCCCGGGGTGGTTTCCGCTTCCGACACATGAGACAGCGGAAAGGCAAATTATAAGTATCACAATTAAGGTTGAGATTTTTATAAAACGCATGGTGACCTCCTATTTTAAGTAAGCGTCTTTTCTTTCCTTCAGACGGTGCATAAGATCTCGGTCTGCAACACCGAAATTTTCTTGAAGGCTCAGATAATCGCGGTATATTTCATCATATAAAGCTGCTTCTTTTTTGCGAGGAGAATAGACAAGGCTCGGCTGAACCGCCATGGCGCGCACGGCATCATCGACGCTTTCGTATACTCCCGCCGCGACAGAGGCAAATATGCACGAGCCGAGAGCCGCAGCCTGTCGGCAGGGGCTTACCTCAATTTTCTTCCCGAGAACGTCGGCATATATCTGCATCAGCATGGGGTTCTTGAGCGCCACACCTCCGCTCGCGACGATGCGGTGTATACTGATCCCTCCTTCTTCAAACATGGAAATTATCCTTCGGCAGCCGAACGCAGTAGCCTCTATGA
>CALYSG010000026.1 GCA_945485605.1 uncultured Clostridia bacterium | reverse complement strand
AACAGAAATAATGTCTGCGAAAAGGCTTCGACGCTTTTTCTTTGGCACAACAGGCGCAAAGAAAAAGCTTTGCAAAAAGAAAGCGCCGTTTGGGGGAGTTTCGCCCTCTGCGGAGGGCGACCAAGGCTACGCGCCTTGGATGTGCGCCGCCTTTTGGAAAAGGCGGGCGAAAACTTTCAAAAAGGCGTGGGGTGGTCGTCCTTCCTACCTTTTTGCCGACATTGTCTCCGGGTGAGGACTTCACCCTTCAGTGAATGAAGCGCGAGGATCGGCTGCAGGCACCGCCTGCCTTAGTCCAGTCCGATCTCGTCGTAGATCTCAAGCAGGCGCTCTTCGATCTCCTGCCGACGTGTTTCGAGCTCTGCGGCGCGGACATAATCTGATGCCGCCTCACCGTAAAGCTCAGATGTGACTCTGTCAAGCTCGGCTTCAAGCTCTTTTCTTTCTCCCGCGAGGCGTTCGAGTCGCCGCTGTTCGCTTCTCTCGCGCGACTGGTTCTTCTTGTTTTCCTCATACTTTGCGCGGCTGTCGCTCTGAACGGCGACTTTTTCTGCCAAGGGCAAGGCGGAAGACTCACGCGAGCTTCTGAACGCTCTGTATTCATCGTATCCCGAGCCGACATTTGTGACCGTGTAGTCGGTCATGTCTCCAGACTTGTCGCTTCCCGGGCGGATCTCGATTATCCGCGTCGCGAGGCGGTTAATGAATGCGCGGTCGTGCGAGACGGCGATCAGCGTGCCGTCGAAGCTTTCGATCGCATCCTCGAGTGCCTCACGCGAGCCTATATCGAGGTGGTTTGTCGGCTCATCGAGGATAAGGAGGTTCATATGCGACATTATCAGCTTTGCAAGCATGAGCCGTGCACGTTCTCCTCCGCTGAGTGCGCCGACGCTCTTTTCCATATCATCGGCAAGGAATCTGAACGCGGCAAGCGTAGAACGTATCTCAAGGTCGGTTTTCTGCGGATAGGCGTTGTGAAGCTCGCTAAATACCGTGTTGGAATCGTTTAGTGTACGGTTTTCCTGATCGTAACAGCCTATCATTACATTATAGCCTCCCTCGATCCTGCCCCCGGTCGGCTCGAGCTTTCCGGTCAGGAGCTTGACGAGCGTTGACTTTCCGCACCCGTTTTTGCCGATGATGAAGAGCCTTTCGCCCTGTCTGACGAGAAAATCGAGTCCCGTGAAGAGGGGCGACGATGAATACCCGAAGGTCAGATTTTTTACCGCCATGACCTCGCCGCCGGACCTCGTGCTCTGCGTGAAGCGGAGGCGGATCGGCTTCGGAGCCTCGGGTGGCAGCTCGAGACGCTCGAGCTTTGCAAGCTGTTTTTCACGGCTTTCGGCGCGCGCGATATTCTTTTCGCGGTTCCATGCCCGCTGCTGTGCGATGAATTCCTCCTGATGACGTATATATTTCTGCTGTTCCCAGTAGTGCTTGATCTGAACGCGGAGGTCGTCCTCGCGCTTAGACTGTGCTCCCGTATACGATCCGTCGTAAAGGCTCGCGTGCGTATTTTCGATGAAGAGAGTCTTATTCGTCACGTGATCGAGAAAGTACCGGTCGTGTGAAATGACTATCACGCACTTCTTGTAGGAGGAAAGGAAGTTTTCGAGCCACGCGAGCGTCTCAATGTCAAGATGGTTCGTCGGCTCGTCGAGCATAAGTATATCGGGCTCGCGGCAGAGCTGGCGCGATATCGCAAGGCGCGTACGCTGTCCCCCGCTCAGCGAATTCAGCGGACGCGACATCATATCCTCGTCAAAACCCATTTTAAGGAGTACCGAGGCGCACCTTGCCCTGAATTCCAGACCGCCGTCGGCAATATATTTCTCGTGAAGGTCGGTGTATTTTTGCGAAAGCTCCGAATAGAATCTGTTTTCAGACACACCCGACCAAGCCGAAAGGCGTGCATTCATCTCATCGAGCTGAGCCTCTGCTTTTATGAATTCGGGAAAGGCGAGATACATAAATTCCTTCGGAGTAATGTTCTCGTCGATACCTTTCGGAAGTCTGAAGGCACTGTCCTGTGCAAGGACTCCGATGCTTTTTCCCTTTGCGATAAAGACCTCCCCGGAGTCGGGTATCTCCTCTCCGAGTATCAGACGGAAAAGCGATGTCTTCCCGCAACCGTTGACACCCACGATACCGAGGCGGTCGTTTTCATTGAGGGAAAAGCTGATATTTTCAAGTATGGTTCTCATGCCGTAGTTAAGAGTGAGGCGGCTGACACTTATTACAGTCATTTTTGATCAAGGCTTTCGCTGAAGCGAAAGCTTCCTTTCTTGCGGAAATGATGCTGATTTTGCAAAGCAAAGTCGTCGTCGTTCAGACGAAAAAAGTATAAAAGGCAGACTGAAAGAGTTATCTTTTGATCTTGTTTGGGGTCATCAGAGCTTGATCTTTACCTCGACGGCAACGCCGAGAATTCGTGCGTCCCCCGACTCGAAATCCTCGGGTGTCAGCTCGATTGACGAATAGTCGCGGTTTTCGGGAACGAGCAGGATCCGTCGGTGCACCCGTCGGAATCTCTTGACCGTGGCACATTCGCCCGCGACAAGACAGGCGACGATATCCCCGTCCTCGGCGTACTGCTGTTTGCGGAAGAGCACGAGCGATCCGTCGATCATTCCGCAATCCTTCATACTGTCACCGCTGACCTTAAGATAGAAATAGTCGTCGGCGTCATCGATATCGGCAAGCTCGTAACCGAGAAGAGTCTCGTTCGTGATGATGGGTTTTCCCGCGCGAATAATTCCGATGATCGGGACCATTTTCCGCGCGACCGCCGCCTTGTAGCTTTTCTGCCCTGCCGACCGCTCGGCATCGCTGCCTATAAGGTAATCTACGGGAACGGAAAAATAGTCGGCAATGAGCTTGAGCTTGTCCGCCTTCGGTGTGGACCTGCCGTTTTTCCAGTCGGTGAAGGTCGAGTTTGAGATGCCCGTCGCCTTCGCAAGGCGGTAAACTGATGTGCCGTGACTCTTTAACAGAGCCTCAAAACGCTGATAATTCATATTCGGGAAACTCCTTCCGGTCGCATTTGCCGCTTTGCGGGCAGAATTCTTTCATTTCCGACTGTTTTCTCTTGAATCTGCGGATAATATGAACAATGCTGTCTCACCGTAATATGCGTAATAGACAAACATTTTGTTTTTCCGAAATATATATTGACAATAATTCGGAAATGCGTTATAATTCAAATGTAATCAAAACCAAGCGCAGGGCAAACAGAACATTAGCGGCATAGAAAGCCGATATAATATAATTATAGAACAAATGTTTCTTATTGTCAAGGATGAATCAAAAAAGAAAGGGAAATTGGGAGTATAACTTCGGTGCACAGCACCGTAAGCTCGGTCCCGGGAAGAGAAATGTGTGAAGAATGTCATCGCAGAAGATGCCCGTCGTCATGTCCCGGGTATCGGGAGGAAGAGATCCTTCGTTGTTCATATTGCGGAGAACCGATAGATGACGAGCGTGCATTGCGGTTTCCCGACGGCAAGGTGATCTGCCTTGACTGTTGTGAGGGACTCGATGCCGACGGACTTGTCAGCCTCTGCCGCGAGGGAAGCAAGGCTGAACTGATACTTGCCCTCGGAGCCGCCCGGATCGTCGGGCATGAAAAAACAGGCGAACAAATGTTTCGACAAATGTCGACGAAGGAGATGAAAAAATGGCAGGGAACGAACGGATGAGCGCCGAGACAGCGGCAGACAGAAAGCTATCGTGTTACAGAAAGCTGAAGAGCATAATCGAAGCCGCCGAATTCCTCGGCGAGTATGCCGAGATCGACGCGGGCGCGGTCAAGGCGGACCTTTTTGAGATAAGGCGATCGGTCATGAGTCTGCCGCCTTCGCCGGAGAGGCTTCTTTTGATACAGCATTACATAAACGGGAACACATTCGAGGTCTGCGCCGAGCTGCTCGGGATCTCACGCAGGTCGGTATTCCGAATGAGGAAGCGCGCGCTCGCGCTCTATGCGAGGTCGGAAGAGGAGACGGAGGAGAAGATCATTTAAGGCAATCACGCGCAACTTGCGGTTCAGGCCTTTTTTGCCAACTCGTTTGCAAAATTACTTCATATTTAATAAGATCCCTTCGCACAAGGCTGAAACATTGAGAGAAAAGAATTGCGCGTGTCGCCGATACAGGAAGTTTACATAAATTATTCCGAACAAAAAGCCCCCACCGGGGGCTTTTTGTTCGGAATGGTTATTACTTCTGAATGATCGTGATGTTTTCGGGGGTGATGCCCGCCTGCGTGTAGACTATCTCGTTTATCTGCGAGAGCTGGGCACGGGTGAGGGCAGTGTCGGACTTTACTACGACGCTCGCCTTGTCGTCATTTATGACTGCGACGCACTGCGAAAAGCCTTTTGCGACGATGAGAGATTCGATGTTTGCCTCATTCTCCATATCCTTAGCTATTCTCGAAATCCCGTTGTAGGCTGCATTTTTACTTGCTTCGTCTGCCTGCTTGTCGTCGACGACCGACTGAAGGACCTCGAGTGCTTCGTCACGGGCGCGGGTGCGGCTCGTCTGGGTAGAAGCAAAGTAGACCTCGCTCTCGTTTTTGCCGGCTGAGACGTTTCCGTAGGTGTTCGACATTCCGGAGCTGACCTTGTAGCCCTGATAGCCCGCATCGTTGCGGTTTGCAAGGATCACCCAGTTGACGCAAACGGCAACTCCGACCGCGATAACGGCGAGAGCTATGATGATATTGCGCTTTCCGAGCTTAGAGAAGAATTTCCTGATTTTGCTTACGGGTTTTTGCTTTTCGATAACCATAATGTTTCCTCCGTATCGTATTATGTTTTGCAATACAAATATATTTGCGGCAGTGCCCGAATATTCCGCACGCGTCTAATTTCCCGCGCCGGTGACATAGATTCTGTTCGACCTTATTCCGCACGCCGCCGATATCAGCGAGGTGAGGCGTGCGCTGATCAGAGGGTCTTCGCCCCCACGGCAGACTATGCCGACACCCGCGATATTTCCCGCGGTAGCCTCAGCCGAGGTATCGGTAAGGCTTACTGCGACCGTTACCTCCGAAACTCCGTCGACCTGTTCGCATAGACTCTTTATCTTTGCTTCAAGCTCGCTTTCGCGGCTCTGCCCGGTCAGAGAAGAAAATACCGAACGTGAGCCGCCGTTGCCGCCGAGTATCATTCCGGCAATTATGAGGATCACCCCGAGCAAAAAAAGCGCCAACGGGATAAGGTATTTTGCTTTTCCGGTGCCTTCCTTAAAAAGTGCTTTCAAGTGTTTTTCCTCCTTTCTATCCTATGTTACAGAAGCATTTTGCCCCGGTAAGCTCAGAGACGCGCGCCTCGACCTCGTAGGGGCTGACGGTTACCGCAGCTCCCGACAGAAAGACTTTTACGGAAACTATCGTGAAGGTCTCTGTGTCCTTGTCGGTCGTTACTTCTACACGTATGTTTTTTTCTTTAATACCAAAACCGTTGCAAAGGTCGTCCTTTATCAGTTCTGCGACGTCTGCGGCACCCGCCTCGTTTAGCTTTTCCTTCAGCAGATCGTCGCTATTGCTCACGCCGACAGAGAAGGAAGGCGGGGACTTTGCGAGCTCCGAGAGACGTCCCGCGAAATTGAGAAGAGGCGAGATCAGAGTACATAGCAGGGCGAGAGAGGTAAGGAGCTTTATATGCCGCGACAGTCCCCCGCCCTTGCCTTCGGGTGCGAGAGCGGTGACCGCCGCGGCGGCGAAGGCAACGCCGAGTGCAGTTAAAATATACTCATTCATTGTTTTTACTGAAAATTCATTATGCCCACGCAGAGCAGGGCGAGCGAAAAGATGAACATAAGCGAGCATCCGCATACGACGGCGAGCACGCTTCCGATGACGCCCGATATGCCGTCAAGGAGCTTTGCCTCGTTCGGACAGCCGAGAAGATCGGCACACGCCGACGCGAATCCGAGTGAGAAGCGGTCGGCTATGAGCATGAGCGTCGTCGGAAGCATCAGAAGGATTATAAGCATTACACCTGTCACTCCGAAACAGCCTCTGATCAGCGATATGCTGCCCGAAACCGTGCGAAGTGTCTCGCTTACCGACCTGCCGATGACGGGGATCGTCGAGCCGGCAAAGAACTTTGCGGCGCGCAGAGGTATACTGTCGCTTCCCGCGGCGATTATCTTCTGCCCCGCGAGTATAGCGCAGAGAAGGGTCATAAGGAACGACACCGTGCCAGTGTAGGTCTTCCTTATGAGACCTATAAAACCGTTGATGCCGAGACCGGGCGACGCAGATGCAACGAGAGTCAGCATAAGAAGGATCCCCGAGACCGGCAGGATCGTCGCGCCTATCACGTTTTCGGCAAAGGCAAGGAAGACTGTCATGGCTCCCGCGCTGACTGTCGCCGAAGCCGTACCTCCGCCCGAGGCATATAGCGCCACGATCACGGGTGAGGCTCCCCTTGAGAGCGTCATAAGGTCATCAAGATAGCTCCCGGCGGTGAATATTACCCTGACCTGCATCGACGCGGCGGCGGCGGCGGTAACGGCTGACGAGCAGACCGAGATTACGTCCGCGGTCTTCGGTTCGAATGCCGACTTTACCGAATTTATCAGTGCCGCTATCAGTATAAGTCCGAGCAGGAGAAAAAATGAGGGAAGGATCGCTGTGAGCTGTCTGCCCGCCTCGCCGAAGAATGCGGAGAATAGAAAATTCCAGTCTGTCAGTGCCGATGCCGCCGCCTCGGGGGAGCTTGATATGCCCTCCGGCAACAGACGGAGAAGGATCTCCGGCAGTCCTCCGAAAAATTCTCTGTATCCGACATCGGATATGATTTCCTCGTTCATAGGCTGAGAAGTGCCGCCGCCGTTTTCGCCACCGAGCGTATCAGCGGAAGGCAAAGAAGAAGTATCTCGAGCTTTCCGGCGAGCTCGACAAGGTCGGCAAGGCTTCCTTTACCGCATTCGCGGCAGACCGAGGCGCAAAGCCCCGTGATGAGCGCCGCGCCGAGACCTTTTAACATCGTTTCTATATAGAGGGCGCCGTCCCCCGCAAGCGTGAAGGTATTCATATTCCGAATATCTTCCTTATGCTTTCGATGAGCTCTCCGAGCTCTCCAACGAGCATAAGCATTACAACTATTATCCCGCCGACCGTGACAAGGACAGACTGTTCGTCCTTTCCGGACTTTGAGAGGACCTGCGAGCACAGCGAGACGAGCAGTCCGATGCCGGCGATCTTCAGGATCAGGCTTATATCCATCTTTTTTCCTTCCTTTTTCTGTTATATAAGGAAAATCGCGATCGCCGCCGCCCCGGACAGACAGAGCGCGGTGACGAGCCTTTTCCTCTTTTCCGTGCTGTCCGCCATTGGTGCGCGAAGCGATTCAAGGCGGCTTATGTGATAGTCAAGGCTGCGAAGCTGTTCATCCCTGAACCCTGTACCGAACTCGGACGCAAACGAGGAAAGGGTCGACGCGACTTCAGCCTCGGGGCGCGGGTCAAGGGATGCTCTTAGAGTATCGATGTCTTTCGGTACGCCCTTGACGCCGCACTTTTTTAGGATCTCCGCGTCACATGAGGCAAGGATCCTGTCTATCGGGGTATTGTAGCTCGCGATGCAGGCACGGATATAGCGCAGGAGCGAGATGAAGCCATCAAGCTGTGTGAGCCTTGCCGTTGCCTCGCGGCGAAGGATCAAGGCGGTGACAGTCCCCGCCGCAAGGATAAGAAGACAGCCTACGATCCTTATTTGCATAACGTTTTTTCTCTGACGACGGGCGTGACGCTGTAAAGGTAGTCGTGCCCCGTCGAGCGCTTTATACCGACGAGATTTGAGAATACCCCTGCCTCGCAAAGCATAGCGATACCGGGGCGGTGAAGAAGCTCCGCTACCGAAGACGCGTGTGCTGAGGCAAGGAGAGGCACTCCGCAGTTGTTTGCCTCTATTATGCTTTGACATTCCGAGGTACTGCCCCCTATCTCGTCGCAGACTATCAGCTTCGGAGAGAGGGTCCGTGTAGCCGATTCTATCCCCGCGCCTCGCGGATAACCCGACAGAAGATCTACGCTGAGATATGCGGGAAGCGAGGCTCCGAGTTCGCCGCGAGTGTCGATCACCGCTATATCTGTCGGCGGCGAAGCACTTCCGAGCCGGATAATTACCGATCGCAGAAGCGTAGTCTTTCCGACACCGGGTGGAGAGTAAACAAGCACTCCGCCCGACTTTTCGCGCAGAAGGCGGCATACCGGCTCACCGACCCCCTTTATGTCGTGAGGGATTCTGACGCAGAGCGACGAAATGTCGGCAACCGCGGTGATGTTTTCATTTTCGGTCACCGCCGAGCCGCATAGCCCCACGCGTATTCCTCCCGGGAGAGCTATGAATCCGCGGCAGATCGTGTCGCGGTGAGAGTAGACTGAGCCACCGCACATTTTTATAAAGGCAGACGAAAGTTCCGCTCGGCTGACGCGACTGCGAAGTATGTATCTTTTTCCCCCCGCAAGGAGAGTGCAGGCACCCCCGACTCTGAGCCTCAGCTCATCTGCGGACGGGGGATCAAGTCCCGACAGCTCCGAGCCTATCCCGTGCGGGAGAAGCCCGAGTATATACCGAAGGTTTCTGTCCATGGCTTTAAGGTATCCTTTCTTTTCAGACTTGCCGGGCAGGGGCTGTCCGACGTCAGTAAATACTATGAGGCTTGTCTTCGGGATATGACAGTAAGAAGATAAAAAACGTCCGGAGCCTTATCGGCTCCGGACCGGATCTTATCATGATCTTCAATCTTTGGATTTATAATAAAGGAAGCAATGGCAGTAGCCCTCGAATTCCGGATCGGCTATCTGATCCCTGAATTCCTTGCACATACATTTGTACTCTTCCTTTTTTTCTCGGCGGCAGGGGCAGTAGCCTCCCGTGCGCCTGAGCCCTTCCTTTATGACTTTGACGACCTCTCCGTCTGGATTGAGTGTTATCTTCATTCTTTCTTACCTTTCTTTCCGTAGTGATCGAGTCTTACTTCAGGAGAGCTTATAACTCCCTCGGGCATGAGGCAGTATTCGTAGCTCCACGAGTCGCCCGAGGTCCTCCAGCAACCGGGGCTCTGGTAGGTGATCTTCTCATCGGCGCAGTGTATCGGTCCGAAGCCGTTCGTGCGTGGTATGTAGGCATCGAGCTTAAGTTCCCGTCTTCCTCTCTTTACGTTGAAGCACGCCGAATAAGGTGCGATGGCTATCGGGAAGCTATCCTCTCCGAGAGTCGCACGCAGAAGCGTTGCGCGGAATTTCGGCGCTCTCACGTGCAGCTTGCCTGCCTTTTTCGCGCTTATCGGAATAATGTAGGTCAGCTTTCCGCTGTAGAAGGGAAGTCCCTGCGAGGTTATATCCCCGAATCCGATTTTATCAGGCAATCTGTCGACCGTTAGATCATATCCTTTGACATTTACTGCAAATTTACCGAGGATATAGACTCTTTCGGCGGCGGTCGCCTCACCGTAAGGCATATCTATTTCAAGAGTGTTGATGCCTCTTTTTATATCGGGAAGGACTATCGTCTTTATTGACTTGTCGACATAGTATCCGACCGGCGAGGAGGTGTTTACGGGCAGGGAGTTGAAACGCACCTCAGCCGTTTCGGGATTCTCTATTGCGAGCAGCGGTGCGGAGTGGCCGACCTTGCTTCTGAAGGTATAGCGCAGGTGAAGGATATGGTCGGGAGCCTTCTTCGGCATATACCACGGCTGGTCGGCTGATCCGCCCCAGGGAGTCCATCCGAAACGCTTTCTGACGGCGGTGTCGATGCGGAGTATCTCCTCGGCGGGTTTCATCGGCTCGTCATCTACCGACCATTCGGCAAGGTCAAGCAGCAGCGCGTTCGGCTCGTCAAGGATATAGCGGTTTTCGCAGCATACCGGCAAAGTTAGGCTTTCCGTGGGCTTGGCGGAGGCTTCGGGAGCGACGAAGGCTTCCTCCGAAGGGGTCAGCCCGAGAAGCAGGCTGTCCGCTTGATGCAGGTTCGCCGAGATGACCGTCGAGTCACCCTCGTGACGGTACGCCATCGGCTTTATATTACCCGTGAGCGTGTCGTAGAGCTTTACTTTATAGTGCCCCGGCAGGGTTATCTTAATGCCCTCCGCCTTCGAGATGTCGCGGTTTGCGGGCTCCTTGCCGCGCGCGATGAAGAGATTCAGCGAATCGCCGTCGCGTCTCATGCGGTAAAGGAAATTCGAGGTCAGAGAGCCCGAGCCCGTGGAGAGCTTTACCGTGCGGTAGGGTTCGAGAGCTTCGAGCAGTCCCGTGCGTGAGAACTCGACCGATGTACTCTCCGAGAAGAGCTTTGCGGGGCGATCCGAGGGCTTCGCGTCGAGGAGCGTCGGCTTGCGTCCGGCGAAGATCAGCTTTCCGCCCGAACGCGAGAAGGCTTCAAGGCGCTCGAGCGTCGTGCTCCTGAGTGTCTCACAGCCCGGGACGATCACGACGTCGTACTTCATTTCTCCGACAGTGAAGGGTGCCTCTCCGCTTCTGTTCATAGCTGGCAGCGTCGATTCGCAGATAAAGTCGAAGTCGATGCCTCCGAACAGCAGCCATTCGGTGAGGTCCGAAAATTCGCGGTCAAGCTGCGCTCGTTTCATCGCGGTCTGCGAGTTCGGGCCCCAACATAGCCAGAAGCTCTCGATCGGGTGGATCACGCCCACTCTTACGACGGGATTGCCGCGTGTCATGACCGTATTGACTCTTGCGAAGTGATCTTCTATGTAGGAATACTCCTTATACCACGGTGATTGATAGTTTATGGATGCGGGGTAGTCGCGCTTAGCCTCGCCCTCCATCGACACCCATGAAAGATGCGGGACGCGTACGGTGACACCGAGAGCCGCCTGCCAGTCGCCGGAGGTCTTGTAGCCGCGGAAATCCATATCCCATGTGGTAACGCCGTACAGCTCGTCGAGCATACCCTCAGCCCCCTGCTGATTGACAGCGGACTGCGCCTGCTTTGCCGTCGTGTATTCGCGGCGGAAGGCAAGCATATCTATGCCCGGCATGGTGAATCCGCGGTAGTGTCTCATCGTCTCTCCTACGGCGGCGGTCTGAGAATCGAGCGAGGGCTCTCTCATCAGATGTCCCGTGAAGAGTATTCCGTTTTCTTTGCACCAGGCACCTATGTTGTCCGAGAAAGCCTCTGCAAATCTCTCCGCCGTGTGATCGTGATAGCAGTACCTTGCATATGATACTTTTCCGTCAGGAAGCTCCCAGAACAGCTCGGGCAGGTGCTCTTTCAGCGAAAAGCCGTAAGCCTCTCTGAAGCTGTCCTCGAGATCGTCGGTGTAGGGAAGAGTAACGTCGTCGGTCGAGAAGGGAGACTTCATGGTCGTCTTGAAGGTCATCTGAGGCTCGTCGGCAAAGATCGCGGGTACGGTCTTGCCGAATTCGCTTCCTATTTTATCTTTATACTTCTCATGAGTTATTTCGATAAAGCGGTCGATCGCCTTCTTATCGAGAGTATTGACGTAGGTAAATCCGTTGTATCTCGGGCTGTTACGGGGAGATTCAATGTAAGCGTATCTTAATAATCCGCGCGCCTCTTCGCCGTCGTCAAGTACCCGGTAGTCCTTAAGGCAGCCCTGCTCGTCAAGGATGATATCGTAGCGCGCAAGGAGCTTTGCGTTAACGCCCGAGCGCTTCGCGCGGTTCTGCTCGTTGGCGTAGACGGAGGTATCGGCTCCCGCCTTTTCGTACGGTACGGCGGTGAAGAGAAGATACCTCATGCGGTACTTTTCGTCCTTTGTCACAAGTCCGCCGGCAAAGCCCGAGGGCCAACGGTCCTCGTCGTATAGCCACGCGAGCAGCTTTTCTTTTTTTGCTTTATTGACACAGTCGGATATGAGATCCATGAACTCATCGCCGAGATATTCGGTAGACAGTCCCGAGCGGACGTGCATATGGTAGCCGCCAAATCCCATCTCGCGCAGAATGTCTGCCTGGCGAAGGAGCTCTTCGCGTTCAAGACGGCAGTTCCATGCCCAGAAGGGAGCGGAGCGGTATTCGCAGGTGGGTGAGCGGAAAAGCTCTTCCGAGAGCTCGGACTCACGCGTTTTCGGATAAAGCATTTTATACCTCCGTGATTTGAAAACTGTACTATAAAATTATAAGGTCACGGACTGCAAATTGTCAATCAAAAGAAAGTAAAATCGTGTTTGTAACCATATTTTTTGAGGCGGATTGTGCAAAATGCTGAAATTGCTTTGGGATATTTCAAAAAACTTGACAATCGGCTCGTTGCTTGATATAATACAAGTACAAATGAGCCGCAGTCCGTCAAGGATGAGGCAATTTGATTACATTTACAGAGAGGTTATTGTTATGCGTAAAACACTTGCAATCATTCTCAGCGTCGCAATGATTCTTTCGATCGTCGTTATCGGCGCTTCCGCCGCTACCACGTACGAGAGACCTGCTGCGGAATTGCAGAAGATCACGAGTGAAGCCGAGTTCCTTGCTATGGAGCCTAACGGCTATTACTCGATCGAGAACGATCTGACCCTGACAAAGTCTTATGAACAGGCCTTCACCGGCGAGATCTACGGCAATGGACATAAGATCCAGCTCTCCGCTCCTATGTTTGAGGACTTCAACGGCGGTATCTGCGACCTCACCCTTGAGGGTAAGATTACCTCCGATAAAAAGGACGTCGGCGCCGTAGCCCGCAAGGCTACCGAAGGCGACAAGATCACCTTCCTCAACATCACCGTTAATGTTGAGATCGAAGTCACCGATCTCGAAGTTATCGAATTCGACGAAAACAACAACCCGAAGACCATCGGCGGCGGCAAGTATGCCGGCGGCCTCCTCGGTTACGGCGATCAGTATGCAAGACTTTACTTCATCAACTGCAAGAATACAAAGGACATAACGAATAATGTCGTTATGAACAGCTATTCTTCCGAATCCAATATCACGAAGGGAATCAACTTCTCGGTCTACACCGGTGGTATTGTCGGACGTTGCTATCGCGTATTTTTCAGCTTCTGCGAGAACAGCGGTAATATCTCCAACAAGTCGAACCGCGGCGTAGCTGCAGGTATTGCTGCCAACCCCGGTTACGGCGGAAAGACCTTTGACGTTGATGCTTACGACTGCTTAAACACCGGTAACATCACCAGCGGATACGATGCCGGCGGTATGTTCGGTTACCTCGGTTCCTCTAATAACAAGGTTGATACTTACTACATAGTCCGTTGCGCAAACTACGGTACCATTAAGGGCGGCTACCGTGTCGGCGGTATGTTCGGATACTGCTGGGCCGGCACTTCATCCGCATATTGGACGATGGAAGGCTGCATCTCTATGGCTGATGTCTACACCGGACTTCCCGCATACGCTGACGGGTCCATCGGAACCGCTTATGTCGGACTTCTGACCGGTTACTCGAACTCGGCTTACAACTCCTATAGACACTGCGTCGCTAAGGGTAAAATCCTTGCGAATGAAAATGCCATCGTCAACGATCCTGCTGACGGTTCTCTCAAGCTCTACAAGTGCGTTCTCGGTTGCTCCAGCGCAAAGACGCTCACAATGCCCATCGAGAACCTCTACTTCTGCGATTACGGCACCACCGAGTGGTACTCCTATGCGACTGCTGAGAAGAACGTTGACCAGATTATCCCGATCGCAAACCGTCACGAAGGCGTTAAGCTCTGCACCGAGGAAGAGTTCGGAACCGTTCTCACCACTCTTAACACCGCTCTCAACGCATCGGCTCTTGATGATTCCGAGAAGGACGTTATGGTCCTGAAGGATGGTGTATTTGAGTTCGACGCTGCAAAGCGTGCGGCACGTCTTGCCAAAGACAATACCGATATCATAATCACCACCACGACCGAAGAGGTCGAAGATACCGAGCCCGAAGATACTGAGCCCGAATATACCAGCGGGCCCGAGGCGACCACAACAGATAAGCCCAACAACACCACAAAGGCTCCCACAACCGACAAGCCCAACACCACTACCGGAAATGCCGGAAATGATCAGGGTTGCGCAGGTTGCGGCGGATTCACGACAGTTGCTGCTCTCGCGGCAGTCCTCGTCGGCGGCGCTGCATTCGTGGTAGTCAAGAAGAAATTCTGATTGACCTTATAAGCATAAGATCAAACCTATAAAAAGGCTGTCGCCCTCGGCGACAGCCTTTTTGCATTGACAAAAGGAAGGAAAAAGAGTATAATATATCCTGAAAAACGTAGTTGAGGTGATCTGTATGACAATAAAAATCGAAAAGAACGTTCCCGTCGTCGGCGAATATGACGTAGTGGTCTGCGGCGGAGGTCCCGCGGGCTGGATAGCGGCGGTCTCGGCAGCAAGATGCGGAAAGAAAACGGCACTTATCGAGCGTTACGGCTTTCTCGGAGGAACAGCGACCTCCGGATATGTCCTGCCGATAAGCGGAGTGCACCTTCGCGGTGAGCGCGTCGTCGGTGGGATCACTTGGGAATTCATAAATAAAATGATAGATGCGGGTGCGGCGATTGCCGAGCTGCCGCACGGTCATATATCGTTTGATCCCGAGTACTATAAGCTTATCGCCGCGCGAATGGTACGCGAGGCGGGAGTAACGCTATACACGAATACCTTCATTTCCGACTGCCTGACCGAGGGAAAGAGGGTAAATGCGGTCATCACAGAGTCGAAAAACGGCACCGAGGCTGTCGCCGGAAAATACTTTGTCGATGCGACGGGCGATGCGGATATAGCCTTCCGCGCGGGTCTGCCTATGCAGAAGGTCGAGAGAGGTCTTCAGCCCATGTCGCTCTGTTTCCTGCTTGACGGAGTCGACGCGACGACCGACCTGCTGAAAAACTGCATACATCACGACGGGAAAGGGCAGAAACGCTCGGTCAACGACGTCATTCATAACTATCTCAGCGAGAAGTACGAGGAGGGCAAGGCACCGCAGTTCGGCGGACCTTGGTTCAATGTGACGGTCACGGGGAACGCGCTCGCGGTTAACGTAACACGTGCGGCGGCTGACGCGACCGACCGTGATGCTATGACGGCGGCGGAATCTCAGCTTCGCGAGGATATGTTCGCGATCGTCGGACTTATGAAAGAGGCTTATCCCGAATTCAAGAACTGCAACATCGTGTCATCGGGTATCAATGCCGGGGTGCGCGAGACACGGCACCTTGAGGGCGTGCACATTCTGACGGCGGATGAGTACCTCTCCGGCTATTATTTCCCGGATACGGTCGCAAAATGCTCGCACCCGATCGATATTCACAGCACCTCGGATCAGAAGCAGGTCTGCCGCTCGCTCAAACAGCCCGCGTCGGTACCTTACAGAAGCCTTGTGTCGGAGAGCTCGGAAAACCTTATCGTTGCGGGAAGGAGCATTTCCGCCGATATGACGGCGTTCGCCTCGATAAGGGTGCAGGGAACGGCGATGGCGCTCGGTGAGGCTGCCGGCGTTGCGGCATCCCTTGCGTGTGATAACGGAGATTGTCCGGTCACGAAGGTCGACACCGACGAGCTGCGTGCAGTTCTTCTCTCTCGCGGCGGCGTTATCTGAAAAAATACGGCGCAAGCATCAAAAAAGAGCCTCGTGCGAGGCTCTTTTTGTATTCGTAGAGTAGACGATTTGACGATTGCTATTATATCATCATTTCAAGTTCTTGTCAAT
>CALYSG010000025.1 GCA_945485605.1 uncultured Clostridia bacterium | reverse complement strand
CAGGTCATAAATTGAGGCATTTCTATAACCCATTGGAAGTTCTTAATACCGAAGTTGAAGGTTTGACCACCAATAGCGGCAAGGCTGTTATAGTCTTCCATAAATGCCATACTGACCGTGTTTATGATCGGCCAACCGGTGAATATGAGAAGCAACACTATTGCGGGTGCAAGGTAGAGCCACGCTTTCCATTGATGCTTGCCCGTAACTATTCCCGACGATGTTTTTCTCTTTTTGGGAGGTCTTTTCGCGGGCTCGGCTGTTTTGATATCCTGCTCTGTCATAGTGCACGCCCCTTTGCGTATATACGCTCTTCGGTCTCCTTATTGAATATGTAGACCTTTCCGGGCTTCAGAGAATATCTAACGCCATCGGATTCCGCATCAACATTATTGTCTGCGTCTATTATCGAACGTACAACGGGATTAACGGAGGCGGTATTGGTAGTAACTATGCTGACATCGCGCCCCATTACATCGATGCCGCTCATTTTGCAGTTGAGCGCGCCGTTTTCCGTGAGTATGAAGCCCTCGGGACGGATACCGACGAAAACTTCCTGATCGGGAACGTCGGTGTATTCCATAACGGCATCATCACCGATAAAGAGCCTTCCTCCGACGATCCTACCCTCGAATACATTGATCGGAGGTGTTCCGAGGAATTTTGCAACGAAAAGATTCAGGGGATCCTCGTAAACATCCTGAGGCTTACCGATCTGTTGAACGACGCCTTTCTTCATAACGATTATCATATCGGAGATGCTCATAGCCTCTTCCTGGTCATGGGTTACGAATACTGTCGTGATCTTTGTTTCGCGCTGGATCCTTCTGATCTCTTCACGGGTCTGAAGGCGAAGTCGCGCATCAAGGTTTGAAAGCGGCTCATCGAGAAGCAGAACCTTCGGCATTTTTACGAGCGCACGGGCAATTGCGACTCTTTGTTGCTGACCGCCGGAGAGCTCACTCGGCTTTCTGTCCATGAGCTCGTCGATCTGAACGAGCTTTGCTGCTTGATAGGCTCTTTCAAGCATATCCTGCTTTGACAGCTTGTCTGCTCCCTTAAGGTTCTGGAGCGGGAAGAGAATGTTCTGCTTGACCGTCATATGGGGATAAAGAGCGTAGTTCTGGAAAACGAGTCCGACACCTCTGTTTTCGGGAGAGAGATCGGTCACGTCTTCTTCTCCGAAGAATATCTGACCGCTTGTCGGCTGCTGAAGCCCCGAGATCATATAGAGCGTAGTACTTTTTCCGCATCCCGACGGACCGAGCAATCCGACGAGTTTCCCGTCCGGTATAGTAAAGGTGAAGTCGTTTACCGCAACGACATCCTCTTTCACCTTTTTATTCCGGTTCGGAAAGATTTTTGTCAGATTCCTTAATTCAACTTTCATAGCGTTCCTTTCCTTTTATATTTATTATTAATTTTCAGATGATCTGACTGTTTTAATAAGGCTGTTTGGCAGCTTCTTCTGCGGCGACCTTGCGCTTGTATTCTATCATAGCTTCTTCGGTGTCAAAGATGAGCTGGCTTGCTTTATCGACGGCTACCGTGTTTGAGAGAAGGTCGTGAATAAGCGAGTTTGTCTTCGTTACAGCCATAATTATTATCTGGGCTATAATGAGAGCACCTATCAGTATAGGACCGAGGATCCCGATCATTCCGCTCATACTCATAAGAATGAGAAGTACGGGTATCATCGTTTCGATCGTGAATTTTCCGAGCACCGTGCGGACAAAGAGCTGTACCGTCGACATTTTTACGCCGTCGGTTCGTATCACGGCGATGCCGAATATCCGCTTTCCCACGGTTTGACCGTCCTTCATTATCAGCGGAACTATGAATTCGAGCACTATATAAGAAAGAAGAATCCCGAAGGTGGTGATTATCAGTGTCATATTGAGGATCAGACGAAGCGCGTTGATCATATCCGAATCGCATTTCTTCTGTCCCTCCGGCCAAGCATTATACTGCTCCTCAGTGATACCGGTATCAGAATCCACCCCAAAGGATTCTTCGAATTCAGTTTTCAGTTGTAAATAGTCATCGAATCGGTCGTTGAACCGAATAGTGACAGATATAAGGAAAGAAAATCCCGTAGTTAAGATCACTAAAAGTATAAAATCCAGAAGAAACGCCGAGGCGCGTTTCAGTATTCCGGCTTTCTGAATATCGAAGATCATAACACCTTTTCCTTTGCCTATAATCGTTCCTTATTATTATAACACATAACCGTCAGCAAATCAACAGTATTTTATTACATATATTTGGGCTCATGTTTGTCTTTTTTTCACCATAAAAACATAAAAAAGGCGTATTGTAGGGTTACATCTCGGATATTTCGCGATAAGAACTCAAAAAGCGTGCTTTGAAATCGTCGTCACATATAAGCCCGAGATCGTACATTGCTTCGACCGCGCAACCGTAGATCGGCTTTGTGTCGGAAAACACCGAGACGATATCGGATGGCGAAAGACTTCTGATCGCCTCGGCATATTCGCGGTGATTGAAAAGGATACCGCCGTTGTATACGAGCGTGAATGGACCTCCGTAGGTACGGTAAGCCGACCAAACCGTGTCAGCAAGCTCTCCGGCACATAGATTGAATATTCTTCTTGCAACGGGATCGCCGGCTTTTCTAGCTTCAAATACAGTACCGGCAAACGAAGCTATATAAGGTCTGCCTCCGCGATGCAGCTTTACGTAATGATCCCATGCCGGTTCACCGCACTGTTTTTCTATCAGCTCGGAAAGAAGAGTGGGCTCGGCTCTGCCGTCATGTGCGCGGAGGACGGCTTGGATCGCCAGCCTTCCGAGCACGTAACCGCTTCCGCAACTGTCAAAGAGGTATCCCCATCCGCCGGTATGCCAGTATTTGTCGCCCTTTCTCGTATAAAGAGACGAACCTGTGCCGCAAACAAGGCTGCAACCGTCTCTGTGCCCGAGCATTCCGGAGATCATACAAGGACCGTCACCCTCTATCCTTATATGAGGGGAACCGAGCTTTTCGGACAGGTAATCGTGTACCGCCGTACCGAAATATTCGACAGTAGCTACCGAGCCGTAGACAGTTTCCGGAACTATTCCGGTTTCTTCGGTAAGCTCCGCAAGTACCTTGCGGTAATTTTCGCGTGCCGTTTCAACGCCTATATCAAGCGGAACCCCGCCTGCGGCTGACTTTCTTGCGATTATTTGACCTGTTGTGTCGAAAAGGATTGCATCGGTTTTTGTTCCACCGACATCAAAAGCAGCCATATATCTCATTACCATTTTATTCTCCTCGGTATTTACTGACAGTATTTTATCATATTATGGGGAATTTTTCAACCTTTAAGGACGAAAAAAGGCGATCTGAACGGCGTGCAAAGATAGCGGTAAATTGAAATTTCATTTACGCCGTTCCGAAATATTCTTTGCGGCTTAAACAGCCGCATTTCGCAAGCGGAAACAGAATATTTCCAAAACAAATTGCAGACCTAAGGATCGCCTTTTATTTTTACAGGTCGAGTATTTCTTCGATCGGATAGCCTTGCGCATCCGGAAGAGAGACTCCGAGAATTCGAGCGTAGGTCGGTGCTTCGTCGACTATATTGCGGTTCTCGACAGTGACACCCGATCTTATGTGCGGACCTTTTGCAATAAGGGTAGGTTGCGGACCTTTTTCCGGCATATACCCGTGCGTTGCGTGACCGAAGCGGAAATCGGTAAGGTCGAGAGGTGCAATATAGGGTAGCTTGCAGCTGTCTGAGAAGGAGGTATATCCGTCGCTCTCAAGCACAAAGGCGAAGTCACCGTCAAGGTGATAGCGCTCTGCCGCTTCTTCGCGCGTCAGAACCTCGTTAAAGCCGTAGATCCCCTCGTCGCGAAGCTCGCAGAGCAGGGAGTAGAGCTCGTCGTGAATCAATTTATTTTCAGGATCGTTCAGATAAACGAGCGATGACATTGCGTTTGAGAGGCAGTATGCCCTGTAACTTACGGGGCGTCCCTTTTCGGAAAGGTCGATATATCCGCGCTTTGCAAGCAGGACATTCGGCTTCACAGTGCGTTTTATATCGCGTTGCCCGTGGTCGCTGACAAGGAAGAAATCTGTATTTTCAAGCTCGCCGCTATCTTCAAGAGCTCTTCCTACCTGACCGATGTAGTCGTCGACGCGGTCAAGCTCAGGGGCAAGCCAGCTCCCGAACACTCCGTTGGTGTGCCTTCCGTGGTCGATGTTTCCTTCGTGAACGAACATAACCTCCGGAGAATACTTTCTGATAATGTCGCAGGCGCTTTTCACGAAAAAATCGTCGATATTCGGGTAGACACAGAAATTCTTACGCCCCGTGAGTTTATATGATGGTGCGAGAAGTCCTTCGTTTGCCTCGATTATAGAGATCATTTCCGGAGAGGATCCGGCGCGTTCAAATGATCCCGCCAGCGTATCACCTTTTTGAGGCATCCAATATTCGTCGATAAGACAGTCTATCGAAGGGTGTCTGCCGGTCACGGGCCAAGCGACGGAACCGGTTGAATATCCCGCTTCTTTTGCCGCCGTGAAGATGTCACGCGCCTTATTGCTCTCGGCAAACCACTGCCAAGTGTCTTCCTTGCTGTTGGTCGTGAATTTGTAGTTGCTGAATACGCCGGTCTTGTCGGGGTAACATCCCGTAGTCATGCTCACGTGCGCCGGATAGGTGACTGAAGGGTAGACCGTTCGTATCTTTCTTACCTCGCTGCCGCCGGCAAGGTATTTTGAAAAGTTTTTGCAGGTGCGAAGGTAGTCTGTATCTTCGCTTACCATAGCGTCTATGGAAAAAACGAGTAATCTTTTTTTCATTTCTTTTCCCTTCGTGTAATTACAGTTGACTTTTTCATGTAAATACTGTATAATCTGAATTGAAAATATTATAAACGGAGAGTGATAACTTTGAAAACGCTTGCCGAAATTGCAGAGCGGCTCGGGGTATCGACCGCAACGGTTTCAAGGGTACTTAACGGAGATCCCGCAGTAGCCGAGGCAACGAAAGATAAAATTCTTGCCGAAATACGTGAAAGCGGATTTGAGAAAAGACCTCGAAGGCGCTCTGCGGTGATGCGAAACGAGAAGACGGCGATGATAATCGCCGCTCAGCTTCAGAATCCCATAATCCTCGGCTTTGTTGACGGGATACGTAAAAGGCTTTCCGAAGCGGGGATAAGGTCTGTCATTTCACTAAGCGATTACGACAGTTCGACCGAGTGCGATGCGCTCGGATATGCCTCGGGCAATGGCTTCTCGGGCATTTTTATGCTCAATGCGGTTGAAAATACGCGGCTCGTGGGGCTTGTATCGAGAGCAAAGCAGCCGGTTATCTTCGTGAACAGATTTCTTCGAACGCTCGATACCGATGTTGTGACGGTCGATAATTACAGGTGCGGTTATATGGCTACCTCTTATCTTATAGGTCACGGGCACAGACGTGTGGCGCATATTGCGGGACCCGCTACGTCGATGACCTGCCGGGAGAGAACACGCGGATATATAGATGCTATGAAGGATGCGGGGCTTGAGGTTTCTGCGGGTTTCATATATACCGGCGACCGAAGCTACCGTTGCGGGCTTGAGTTTGGCGAAAAGCTCTGCGCTATGCCGCAGTCTGAAAGGTTCACCGCAGTATTTTCCACGACAGGACTGATGGCTGCGGGAATGGTTGACAGGCTTCGTGCGTGCGGGATAAAAGTTCCGGAGGACATAAGTGTTATATGCAACGACGATTACAGCCGCGACTATATTCCTTGTCCCATGGATTTCAATACATTTGCGCAGGATCCGATTGTTATGGGTCAGACGGCGGCGGAGCTTATGCTCGAGAGGTCGCAAAACCGCGAAGCACCGCCTCGCCGCGTGATCTTTTCACCCGTCCTGACCGAAAGAAACAGCGTGAGAAGACTGTTTTGAATACAAAATACGAGCTTTACAGAGGCGCATTTGCGCCTCTTCTTTATTTCATATAGAGTCCGCCGTTAACGTCGATGACATCTCCCGTTATGTATGATGAAAGATCGGATGCAAGGAAGAGGACCGCATTCGCTATATCATCGGGAGTGCCGAAGCGGCAGAGCGGTATCGTCTTTTCGGGCGCGTCGGCGGGATCTTTAAGCCATGATAGCCCTTCCGCCATCGCGGTAAGGGTTCTGCCGGGGCAGACGCAGTTTGAGGTTATGTTGTACTTTCCTCCCGACAGTGCGAAGCATTTTGAGAGATTCAGAACGCCCGCTTTTGCCGAGCTGTAAGCGCAGGAGGACGACCTTCCGCCTCTTTCTCCCGCCATTGAGGAGATGTGAACGAGCTTTCCGTAGTTCTGTGCCTTCATTATTTCATAGACGGCCTGCGTGCAGAAGAACACGCTCTTAAGGTCAAGCTCTTGCATACGGTCCCAGTCGGAAAGGGTTATCTCATCGACTCTTGCCGTACCGGTGATGCCCGCATTGTTTACCCAGATGTCGATCCTGCCGAAGATATTTTTCATTTCTTCGACACAGGACTTCATATTTTCAAAGTCCGTGACATTGAAGCGCCTGAAAACGGCTGTCATGCCCGAGGCAGAGAGGTTATCGGCTACCTCCTGTCCTTTTTCGTTGTTTATATCGGTAATTATGACTTTTGCACCGAATTCGGCGAGTCTTTCGGCAATCGCCTTTCCGATTCCCTGACCGGAGCCGGTCACGACGGCGACTTTTCCTTCAACAAGATTTTTGTTTATCATGGATTAAGTTCCTTTCCTTGAGTCAGAGCGCAAAGGCATCGAAGTGATGAATACCTTCAATGTCTCTGACGGTGTATTTTGCTGTGAATTCGGTATTGTGAATGCCTGCTATCTTCACGTTTTTGTTGCGAAGCTCTTCGGGCAGGTGTGCTTCGTCAGCCCATCGAAGAACCTCAAAATCCCCGTTGTCGTATATACGCATAGTGGTTATAGATGTGTTTTCGAGTCTCACCATCTGCCAGACATCGCGTATCGGGATACACAGCAGCTTTGCCATTATGAGCTGGATCGTCAGCATATGAGATACGACGGCAACATGGCAACCGCGCTCTCTTTTGACCATCTCTGTGAATGCTTTGATCGCGCGGTTCTGCACCTGTGCAAAGGTCTCGCCGTCCTCCATATGAAGAAGGTCCGGTTTGTGCTCCCAGAGGTCTATCTCCCCGGGCCAGCGCTCTTCTATCTCGGGCTTTCCGAGACCTTCCCACTTTCCGCAGTGTATCTCGCAAAGTCCGCGTTCTTTTATTACTTCAATATCCCTTCCGTTTCTTACGCGCTCGGCAGTCATTGCGGCGCGGAGGTAGGGACTTGTGTAGATCCTGTCAAGGCGAATGTCCGACATGGGCTTGCGAAGCGTTTCCGCCTGTGATATACCGCGCTCGTTTAGGGGCTGATCGGTGCTTCCGACAAATTTGTAGAGTCGGTTGTTTTCGGTCTCCCCATGACGGATTATGTAAACTGTTGTCATATTAAGTTCCTTTCATATGTCGGCATTTGCGGCGAGAACGGCGTCTTTGATACTTTCCGACAGTGTGGGATGTGCGACGGTGAGATGCCTCCAGTCATCTGCGGAGTATCCGCGTTCGACGGCAACCGAAGCCATTCCTATAAGCTCGCAGGCTGACGGCCCGACAACCGTGAAGCCGAGATTCCTGCCATTTCTTTTGTCAACAACGGCAAAGACACAGCCTTCTTCGCTCTCGGCGACCGCCATTCCGTTTGCGCGGAAATCGGAGATTCCGACAGACACAGGGATCCCGAGCCTTTCGGCATCGGCGACCGTCATTCCGACTGATGCGAGCATTGGATAGGTGTAGATGCACTGAGGCATTATTCGAGTGTCGGATACCTCGTTTTTTCCGAGAATATTTGCCGCGGCGACCGAGGCGTCGGCGTATGCGGCGTGTGCGAGCATAACTCTTCCCGTGGCATCTCCTATCGCATAAACATGAGGCAGATTTGTCTTCATTCTGCCGTCGACGGCGATACCGCCTCTTTCGTTCAGCTTAAGACCAAGAGCCACGGCATCGATGCCGTCAAGGCGCGGGCGCCTTCCGTTCGCCATGATAACGGCGTCGGCTACGAAGTCGCCCGACGAGGTCTCAGCGGTAATGCCGGCCTCCGACTTTTCGATCTTATAGAGTTTTGTTCCGCAGAAAAACTTAATTCCGCGAGCCTCAAGTTTACTTTTAAGCAGTCTTGCCGCGGCGGGCAGGGCAGAGCCGAGAATATTGTCGGCAAGCTCTGTTACCGTGACCTCCGAACCGAAGGATCGGTAAGCAGACGCAAGCTCAAGTCCTATTACGCCACCACCTACGATAAGCAGTCTTTCCGGCAGCTTCCTTTGCGACAGTCCGCCGGTGCTGTCGGTAAAGGGGCTGTCTGAAAGGACCTTTGCCGCGGGAGAGGATCCGGTTGCGATTATAATGTCGTCTGCACAGTATTCCTCGCCGTTGCAGATTACTTTGAGTCCTTCTTTGAGAGTGGCCTTTTCCGCTACGGTCACGACTCCGCAAGCGCGCAGAGAGGCTTCAAGCCCGGCGCGGAGCCTAACGACGGTGTTTTCTCGTCCGACCTGTATGCGTTTCCAAGAAAACTCACCCGCACCGCGAAGTATACCTTCTTTGGTGCATTTCCTTATTTTTTCAAGAGCGCAGGCTCGGTCAAGCAGATATTTCGTCGGTATGCAACCCACATTCAGGCAGGTCCCGCCGATGTTTTCACCTTCGAAAAGGCATACTGCGCGTCCCGCTTTCGCGAGCGACATTGCAGCTGAGCTGCCGCCCGGGCCTCCGCCGATTATCAGAACATCAAACTTTTTCATAATAAACTCAAAGAATCATAAGTGCCGGTTGCTCAATCAGTGAGCGCAGATCGGCCATCACCGATGCGGCGGTGTTGCACTCGAATATTCGTGCATCAAATATGCCCGTAACAGTCATGACCGAAGAGTCTCCCGCAAGGCCGAACGAAGATGTCTCGGGTATCATAACAGGAGGCACAAGGCTTTCAAGCCCGTAGCAGGTCACATCAAATACCGTGACGGAGGCTTGCCCGACGCAGGAAAGGTCACCCTTTCCGATATTTACGAGGCATTTATTGCATTCAAGGGCTGTCTTCTTTATTCCGAGTGCAATGGGATCGGTTACGGATGCCGACACGGTTCCGTTTTCGGCGCTTACGCCGAGACCTATAACTGCATTTTCCGTAGTTTTTTGAACACCGCCTTCAAATCGTACACGCAGTAGGGGATAACGCTCTGTGAGCTTCGCCAATGCAAGCATCAGAAGGTGAACTCTGCCGATACCTTCTCCTGACGCGCAGAGAAGGTCTGCGGCAGTCGGATCGGCTTTTACCGTCATAGTGAATGTCGGTATCTTTGCGGATTCGTCAAGGCGGCGGGCGAGAGTATTTCTCATTCTTGCCGTCGGTATGGTTTTTTCGGGCTCGGGAATATTTTTGTTCTTTTCGCCGATTGCAAGCATGACATCGGACGCTTTTATGAACTGTCCGTTCGACGGTGTGACGCCCTCAAGAGCTATTCCGGCTTCAGCGGCGAGCTTTTTCGCATTCGGCATGGCCTTTACCGCACCGTGAGCCGAAGGCTCGGCGGGCATAATGGTAACAGCTGCGGGAGCTTCGGACTTTTTTTCCGGCATTACGGGTATGAAATCGTCTTCTTCATCGGCGTCTTTTACGTCAGGCTCCGAAGCGGTCATTTTTTCGGGTACGGTTGCTTTATTGAGGTCATCCTTGTCGCCGATCGAGAGAAGGGGAGAGCCTGCGTCGACCTTGTCAAACTCGCTTACATAGATCTCGGTCACAAAGCCCTTTGCAAAGCTCTCAATGGGCAGGACCGCTTTGTCGGTCTCGACCTCGAGGAGAATATCTCCCTTTTTCACACTGTCTCCGACAGAAACATTAATTTTTGTTACCGTTGCCACGTCGGTGGTCTGTCCCGCCGCGGGCATAACTACTTTTCTTATCATATGTGTATCTCCCAGATTACAGCCGTGCGAGCTTTCTCACCTCTGACATTATGCGTTCCTTGGACGGAATGACATAATTTTCGAGTACGGGTGAGAAGGGTGCGGGCGTGTCGAGGGCAGCAACGCGGACTATCGGAGCATTCAGAAGGAATATCTCGTGCTCGGCAAAGTAAGAGGCGACCTGAGCTCCCCATCCGAAGTTATAGGTGTCCTCGTGGACTATCATGAGCTTGCCGGTCTTCCTTACAGACTCGACGACAGTCTCGTAGTCGAAGGGAAGGAGCGAGCGAGGGTCGATGATCTCACAGGAGATGCCTTCCTTTTCAAGCTCGGCGGCTGCCTCCTGTGCGCGATAGCTCATGAGAAGGTTTGCGACTATCGTGACGTCCTTGCCCTCGCGGCGTATCGCCGCTTTTCCAAAGGGAACGGTGTAGTCTGCGTCGGGTACCTCTCCGGCAGAGTTGAGAGCTCCGGCTTCCTTACGTTTTGAGCCGTAAAGGAGCTTGTGCTCAAAGACTATTACGGGGTTGTTGTCCCTGATTGCCGATTTCATCATGCCCTTTGCGTCGTACGCTGTCGAGGGGCATATGACCTTGAGTCCCGGCACATGAGCAAAATATGTCTCGGGGCTCTGCGCATGCTGAGCTCCGCGGTTAGTTGCTCCCGAAGGGCAACGCATTACCATAGGAACGCTTAGCTTTCCGCCCGACATATAGCGCATTTTTGCCGCCTGATTGACGAGCTGGTCCATCATGCAGAAAAGAAAGTCGCAATATTGGAGGTCGGCGACGGGGCGCATTCCGTACATTGCCGCACCGACGCAGAGTCCGCCTATGGCGATCTCGGAGATCGGAGTGTTTATGCACCTTCCCTCGGTGACAATTCCGCCGCGGTTCTCCATTCTTCCGAATTCGTCTCCGATGCCCTTTGTTACTGTGAAGGCACCGCCCATTCCTCCCGGGATATCCTCGTCTTCACCGAGTACAAAAACGCTCGGATCGCGTCTCATTTCTTCGGCTATTGCCGCCTTAAGCGCGTCTGCTATTGATAAAACTGCCATACGGTTACCTCCTTTTTTCAGTCAGCGTAAATGTCTCTTTCGGCGCTTTCAAGTGCCGGGAAGGGAGCGTTTTTCGCGTATTCAACGGCTTCGTCAATCTCTTCGTCGAGCCTGTCTTCAATATTTTTAAGTTCGTCATCCGATGCGACACCCTCCGAGAGTATCCTATCACGGAAACACTTCACGGGATCTTTGGCAAACCATTCGGTTTCCTCTTCCTTTGGACGGTAGCCGCAGGCATCGTTTCTCGAATGTCCGTATTTTCTGTAAGTTTTGAGTTCGATAATCGTGGGGCCTTCGCCGGCTCTCGCGCGTGCTACTGCTTCTGCCATAGCCTCGTTGACTGCGAGAACGTCGTTTCCGTCTACGACTGTACTCGGACACCCGTAGGCAATTCCGCGGTCCGCGGCGGGGTTATCAAGAAGAGTTGTAAGATGTATTGAAGTGGTTGCCGAATAGAGATTGTTCTCACAGACATAAATTACCGGCAGCTTCCAGACAGCGGCAAAGTTTATACCTTCGTGAAACGCGCCCTCGTTAGTCGCACCGTCCCCCATAAAAGATACGGCGACATTATCTTTTTTCTGCATTTTGAATGCAAGCGCGGCGCCCGCGGCTATCGGGATATTGCCTCCGACGATAGCGTTTGCGGGAGGGACACCGAGCGAGAAGTCGCCCGTGTGCATCGCACCGCCCTTGCCGCCGCAGCAGCCTTCGGCTTTTCCGAACATTTCGCACATCATCGAGCGTATCGATACGCCCTTCGCGATATCGTGGCCCGCCGGGCGATGGGTAGAGAATACTACATCCTCACGCCGCAGATCATATATTATTCCGACGGCAGAGGCTTCCTCACCGGCGCTCTGATGGATGGTTCCCGGCATTATTCCTTCAAAGAAAAGGTACTTGACCGTTTCCTCGTACTGCCTTATAGCATACATTGAGGAATACATACCGAGTGCTCTTTCTTTCGATGTCATTTTTGACATTTTCTGATCACTCCTTATGTAATTACATTGTGCTTGACCTTGCATATCGCAGTATAGCATACCTGCTGTGATGTGTCAAGAAAATTGAGTCTCCGAAAAGGGCCTCAAAGAAGAATTAATATGTAATTACATTTTTGCCGAAAAATATTTGCTGCGTCTGTGTTGACATGACGGAGTCGTAAGTGTATAATGAAACCGTTATGAAAAAAAACATGTTTTATCTTTCAAAAAGCAACTCGCCGTATTATAATCTTGCGGCGGAGGAGGTTCTGACGAGAGACCTTTTGCCGGGGACGATGGTAATGTTTCTCTGGCAGAACCGCGACACGGTGGTTTTCGGAAAAAACCAGAACTGTTTCTCGGAATGTAATATTCCCGCGCTGATAGCCGACGGAGGATTCCCCGCACGAAGGCTGTCGGGCGGGGGAACTGTTTTTCACGATCTCAACAATCTTTGCTTCAGCTTCATATCCGACGAAGCCGACCACGATGTGAGTAAGCAGCTTTCGGTGATCTCTGATGCCTGCAGGGCTTTCGGAATTGAGACTGTGAGCTCGGGAAGAAACGATCTGCTCGTCGGAGGCTCCAAGTTCTCGGGTAATGCGTTTTACCGCATCGGCAATAATCTTTGCCATCACGGCACGTTGCTTATCTCATCGGATCTCGCACGGCTCGGAAAATATCTGACCGTTTCCGAATCCAAATTAAAGGCTAAGGGTATCGCCTCCGTGCGCTCAAGAGTCTGCAATCTTTGCGAGTATTCTCCGGGGCTTACGCCGGGTAAGATGGTCGAGGCACTCGTGAGGTCTTTTGAAAAGATCTACGGCATGTCTCCGGCAATAAAAGAACTTCCGACAGACGGCAGGATCGAGGAACGAGAGCGCGTGTTCGCATCGCCGGAATGGATATACGGAAGGAATCCGGCTTTTGCCGACTCGGTGAGTCGCCGCTTCCCGTGGGGAGAGGTTACGGTCGGCTTCAAAGTGGACGGCGGACGTATTTCCGATTGCCGTGTCACGACCGATGCTATTGAGACTGAGCTTGCCGAAGAGCTTGAGGGCGTTCTCAAAGGTATTCTTTTTGCACCTGAAGAGATCTCGGAAGCCGTTTCCGGGCTTTCTCACGGAGACGATCTTGCAAGACTATTTTCCGACATATAAAAGGAGACAAAATGGAATTTCAGAAATTGAAGGCAGTTATTGACACGCTTCCGGAATACGGCATTCCCGGGTGTGACGCCATAGCAATGAAGGATCACAAGGTCATATTCAGATATTCAGCCGGACTTGCCGACACCGAGGCAGGGAAGAAGCTGAACGGAGATGAGCTTTTCTATATGTATTCCTGCACAAAGCCGGTCACTGTTACGGCGGCGATGCAGCTTTACGAGAGGGGAAAGTTCCTTATGAATGATCCGGTGTCGGTTTATCTGCCGGAATTTGCATCCGTAAGAGTGAAGAACGGGGCGTATACAGTCGAGGCAGAGACACCGATCATGATGAAGCATCTTTTCACTATGACGGCGGGGATGTCATATAATCTTACCTCTGCTTACATTCAGGAAGTCAGGGAAAGAACGAACGGGCGTTGCCCGACGAGGGAGACGGTCGCTGCCATGGCAAAAATGCCGCTCGACTTTCAGCCCGGGACACATTTTCAGTACAGTCTCTGCCATGATGTCCTTGCCGCAGTGGTCGAGGTCATATCGGGCGAAAGATTTTCCGAATATGTGAGAAAGAATATTCTTCAGCCCTGCGGAATGAACGAGAGCGGGTTCCGCGAGACCGAAGAGGTCCGATCAAGGCTCGCACCGCAATATCGCTACAACGACAAAACAAAAAGAGCGGAGAAAACTCCGCTCAGTAATATGTATATTCTCGGAAGTGAGTACGATTCCGGCGGTGCGGGGCTTATCTCCTCGGTCGCCGATTACATAAAGTTCGAGGACGCGCTCGCCTGCGATGGCGTTTCGGCGCTCGGAGAACGAATACTCTCACCGCGCACCTTGAAGATGATGCGCAGGAACTGCCTTACGGGTGAGGCACTTTCGGAATTCAGACGCCGCTTCCCTGGGCTTTCGGATTACGGTTACGGCTTCGGAGTGAGGACCATGGACGGTTTCGATCCGACGGGAGGCTCGCTCTCGCCCTCCTGCGAATTCGGTTGGAACGGAGCTGCCGGATCCTATGTTATGATAGACACTGACGAGCACGTATCTCTTTTCTACGCCCAGCACATGCTGAACAACAAGGAAGCCTATGTACACCCGAGGCTCCGCAACAGCTTTTTTGCCGATCTCGATCAGTAGATCACCTTAGCACCGAGCGATGAGGTAAAGCGCAGGAATGCGCGTCGTCCATCCTCGGTGCATTTGTATACACCGGCGTCTTCGAGAACTTTGACGAAGGTCTTTCCTATCTCCCGTCTGATTATATCCGATACATTTTCTTCCGTGAAGGTATACTTATCGACGAAGCTCGCGAGCCATTCGCGGTGCTTTGCGGCAGGAGAATCGTCTGGGATCCGATCACCCGATATCGCGGCTTTCTCGACGAGATTCATCTCGGATTTGAGTCTTGAAGGCAGTACGGCAAGCCCCATGACTTCTATCAAGCCTATGTTTTCCTTCTTTATATTGTGAAGCTCTTTGTGGGGGTGAAAAACGCCGTCGGGATATTCATCGGTCGTTATGTTGTTGCGAAGCACGAGGTCAAGCTCAAAATCGTCTCCGCGTCGGCGCGCGATCGGCGTTATCGCGTTGTGAGACTCTCCTCCGGTCTCGGCGAATATGAAGGCATCGGGATCGGAATAGCCTTTCCACGCATTGAGGATCTTTTCACTAAGGTCGAGAAGCCTTTCCTTTGACTCCGAACGAAGCCTTATCACAGACATCGGCCAGTGTATTACAGAGGCTCTTATATCGTCAAATCCTTCAAATGAAAGAAGATAATCATCCTGCGCGTCAGCCATGGCAAAGCGGTGGTTGCCGCCCTGCATATGCTCATGGGCGAGGATAGAGCCTCCGACGATCGGAATGTCGGCATTCGAGCCGACAAAATAGTGCGGGAAGAGCCCGACGAAGTCAAGAGCCTTTTCCATAAGTCCGCGGTCGATCTTCATCGGCGAATGTTTCCCGGAAAGAACTATGCAATGTTCATTGTAGTAAGAATAAGGGGAATACTGTAAATACCAACTCGAGCCTCCGAGCGTGAGAGGTATCTGGCGAAGAGTCTGACGCGCCGCCTGACTGAGGCTTCCCGCAAAGCCCTCGTTCTCGTGGCAGAGAGCACAGGCGGGATAGGAGGTTCTGCCGGAGTTTCTGAGTGCGGCGATGACCTTCGGATCTTTTTCGGGCTTTGAGAGGTTGATCGTGATCTCAATATTGCCGTATTCAGAGCGGTGGATCCATTTTATGTCTTTTACTATCCGGTACGCGCGTATATAGTCGCAGTCAAGGCAGAAACGGTAGAACCAATCGGTCGCCTCACGCGGGCTGTTGCGATAAAGAACCGAGAAACGATCTATGACCTCCGACGGACGCGGAGTGACTATTCCCATAAGCGATGTGTCGAAAAGATCACGCATATACGGAGAATCCGACGGAATAATGCCGTTTTCTTCGGCAAATTCGGTGAGAGCACCGAGTATTGTTTCAAGCGATTGCCCGAAAGGTACTTCGGATGGCTCGCTGAAGCCTTTC
>CALYSG010000024.1 GCA_945485605.1 uncultured Clostridia bacterium | reverse complement strand
TAGCGATACCGTGTGGGCCGAAATGCGGTCGACATCGCCGTCATATGACGCAACGATATTGACGAAGTCTCTGACATCGGAAATCGTGGAAAGGCGGATCTTTACTGATTTCATGGTTTAATCTCCTTCATATGGATTTTATGTATTGATTATACAACATTACACTGAAGTTGTCAAGATATAAACAATGGTAAACTTTGTGCAAACTTTAGCTTTTTGCACTTGACATGTGTCGAATAAAAGAGAGATAATTTATTTATATAAGTTTTGCTTTAAGTATATGTACGGAGTATGACCATGAAAGAGGGAGACATAGCAGTCAGATATTTCAGGAGATTCGCGGCGATTTGCCCGGATGATGAAAGGATCTCATACTTCAGCCTTTGCGACAGGCTTCGCGGAGCGTGTCGGACAGAGGCGGCGGCTTTGCGCCTTCTTGCCGTAAAAGATACATTGCAATATCTTGAAGCAACGGGAAGCTCGGATGCCGCCGAAGCCGTCAGAGCAGTCTATATGGCCGATGGCGGGCGTGCGCCCGGGAAAAGCGAGATATCCTGCCGCGTGAGGCGTTTTGCCATGTCACACAATATGGATGACCGCACAGTATGGCGCCGGCTGTCGGAGGCAAAGTCTCTCTATTATTCGCTTATCGTTTCTTACGGAGGAAAATGCCAATGACAGTATCATCGCCCATATTTCTGTTCTTTTTCCTTCCGGTAGCGCTTGCGGCCTATTATCTGCTTCGTGATAAGCACAGAAAGGTTGCATTGGCTGCAATATTCATATCGTATTACGGTATTGCGGGCATCGTAAATCCTTTTTCGCTTTTGCTGATATGTCTGTTTATATTCCTGCTGTTTGCCTTCACACGTATGATATCGGCTGCAAAGAACCCAAAAATCCGCAGTGCGTTTTTGATCTTTTCGATAGCTTTTATTGTTATCGGTACTATAGTGCTCAGATACTGCGGCGAGATCTTCGGGACTATAAACGGGCTGAAATTCACCGTCGGAGCGACCGTGAGGAGCCTTCTTTCGATCTCTTGCCTCATTGACGTTTACCGCAGGGATGTAAAAGCACCCGGGATCGCCGATTGCGTCAGCTACCTTATGTTTTTCCCGATAATGGTTGTCGGACCTATCGTAAAGTTTAAGGACTTCGTCGGCATTGCAGAGAAGAGAGAGGTTTCCATGCACAATTTTGCGCTCGGAGCAAGACTGTATATGCGCGGATTTGTAAAAAGGTTTGCGCTCGGCGCAGTCCTGAATTCCGCATTTGAGGGAGTCTTCGGTGCTGAGCTCGACGATGTGTCGGTCTTTATGGTGCTCGCTATGCTCGTGATAGTTTCACTCATGATGTATGCGATACTGTCGGGGTATTCTGATATGGGGACCGGGATCGCTCTTATGTTCGGTATTAAGCTGCCGGTGAATTTCCGCGATCCGCTGTTCTCGGCTACGCTTGATATTTACTTTACGAGCTTTATGAAAACGTTGTTTGATTATGTGGACGATTATATAATAACTCCCATCGCAGGAAATAACATAAAGTCCAACCGCGGCTTCGGTGCGACGATCCTCGCCTTTTTTATGATCGCGGTATGGTACAGAGAAAATCCGAGGTTTCTCCTCATCGTCTTTCCGATAGTGGTGGTCGCCGCCGGACTTTACACGCTCGGTGTCGGTGAAAAAGTGAAAAAAAGCAAGATCCTTTCGGTGTTCCTCGGAATGGTAACCTTTGTCGTAGTGTCATGCTTCTGGATGGCTTTAAGGATCAAGGATCCTTTCTCGTTAATGGAATATTCCATCAATATTGCACTTTATGGGGTTAACTACGGTAACGTGATGCTTCTCAGAAGCGTTTCGTGGATAAAGTATGCAGTGACGCTTATCTTCGCGCTGCTTATCGCCGTTCCGTCGTATATAAGTCATTCGCTCGTCCGCCGAGGCGGAGATTCAAAGAAGAGAGCGGCGGAAAAGGTCAGCTTTGCAGGCACGGTTATAATAATGATCCTTTTCGTTTTTACCGTTGTTTATTATATGCCACAGTACCCGCAGTACGCAGTTACCGCGCTTGACGGGCTTATCTGACGCAAAGGAGGCTTCTGTACCTTATATGAAAAGGAGCTTTTCAAAAAAAGATTTTATATTTACTGTTCTGTTTGTCGGGATCGTGCTGAGCGGTACGCTGTTTTTCGGTATCACGATGCTTTCGGATCAACTTCACGGTGATGTGAACGATTCAGTCATCGGCGAACATGATACAGGTGTTTTTGAACCCGTTTACCGCGCGGTTTACGGCAATTCGGAGCTTGACGATATAATAAAGAAGGTCAGTTACGCGCTTTTCCATGAGATCGAAAACGAAAATTTTATTGTCGGCAGCGACGGATTCATCTTCGAGATCAGGAGCGACGATTACGATTACCTGCTTGACTATATGGGCGAGACTCCCTTTTCCGACGAGGAGCTTCAGACGATAGCCTCAAATATCGGGAAGAGACGTCAGATGTTCGAAAGTGCCGGTAAATGTTATATTCTCGCCGTTATACCGAATTCCGTGAGGATATACAGCGATTGTCTGCCGCTTCACTACGGCGATCCGAGCGATAATTCAAGGCTCTCGCGGCTCAGCACGCTTATGGACTCCGATCCATCTTATATCGACCTTACGCGGGCTTTGACGGAGGCGAAGAGCCGTGGTTATGTTTACAATAACACGGAGGATTCGGTGAACGCTCTCGGAGCTTATGTAATATATCGCGCGGTAGCCGACAGGATAAACGACGGTGCAGTGCTTTGCGGTGAGGAGGATCTAAGATTTTACACTCACCTTACCCCCGGAAAATCGGCGACTCGCCGTGCCGGAGTAGCCGATATCGTGAAGAACCGAACGGTATCTTACACCGATGACTATAAGTTGACATTCAAGGTCGGCAGCCGCGACGGCGATCCCCTCGTCTATACACAGACAAAACGGAACTTTGTTGCCGATGTCAGCGGGAAAAGCCTTGTCATTGCCGTCGATCCCGACGCGGGAATGTATCAGCTGATGCCTTTCTTCTCGAATGCATACGGATATGTCACGTACGTGTCTTCGGTCAGCGGAATGACTGTCGGATACGGCGGTGATACGGTTATTGAATTCGTGACAGAGAGGAATCTCGCCTCACTTATTGATATGAACGATATAGCTTTAAATGACATTGAAGAGGTTAACGTCAGTGAAAAGACTTGATATTGAGATAGGCGGCGCATCGCATACCGATGAGATAACACTTATGCTTTCCGGGCTTGAAAAAAGCCGCGGAGAGCGTATATCGCTCCCGGAGCTTTATAAGTTCCTTTCAAGGCGTACGCCGGGAAGCGAGATGTGGTCGACCGGGAGAGCCGAACCCGACGATTTCTCGTTCGTATCGGGAATCGACGGGGACGGATGCCTTGACGGTACTCCGATACGAGCCGTGATAAAGAACCGCGCGGTCGGGAAGGTAAGATGTGACCGCAACCTTGTTCCGCGACCCGGACACGCCGACTATGCGGCTGTGAAACGGTATGGGGCTTGCGTTGACCTTCGCGGCGGGGGACGTTTTTCCGGCAGAATGACTCTGCCGCTCTGCATTGCGGGCGGGGTAGTCCTTCAGCTTCTCGAAAGAAAGGGTATTTTTGTGCTTTCACACATCCTTTCCGTCGGAGGGGAAGCGGACAAGCCGTTTGATCCCTGCGCGGAAGATATAAGTGCCTGCCGCGCCTCAGACCCGCGCTTCCCGGTGCTCGATCCGGGTGCGGGGGAGAGAATGAAAATGGTCATTGCATCGGCGCGCGACGAAGAAGATTCGGTCGGAGGTGTCGGTGAGATAATGATATACGGTCTGCCGGCGGGAATCGGCGGAGAGCTTTTCGAGGGGCTTGACGGTCACATTGCCGAGAGGATCTTCGCGGTCCCGGCGGTCAAGGGCATTGAGTTTGGTGCGGGCTTCGGAGTTTCGGGACTTAAGGGATCCGAAAACAATGATGCCTACGCTGTGAAGGACGGACGGGTCGTGACGCTGACGAATAATTGCGGAGGTATCCTCGGCGGCATATCCGACGGTATGCCGGTCGTTTTCAGGGTGGCAATAAAGCCTACGCCTTCGATCGGGAAGCCTCAGAATACAATCCGGCTCGATACCGGCGAGCCTGACGTAATAAGCATTTCGGGTAACAACGACGCGTGTATCGTTCCGCGGGCGCTTCCCGCACTTGAATCGTCGGCGGCGATCGCCGTATATGAAAGCATGAGGTAGCGGTTTGAGAAGCAAAGAAGAAATCAGAAAAGACATAGACGAAACCGACCGCGAGCTCGTGCGGCTATTCTGCCGCAGAATGGAGCTTTCGGACGAGATGGGAAGGCTTAAAGCGTCGCAGGGACTTCCGATCACAGATAACGCGCGCGAGAAAGAAATTAAAATGAAGATCCGTGAGCTTGCCGACATTCGGTTTACCGACGAAACTCTCGGACTTTACGATATAATACTCTCACTTTCAAGGGAACATCAGAAAAAGGAGCAAAATTAAAAATGGGAAAAACATTCGGATTATTGGGTGAAAAGCTTAATCACAGCCTCTCGCGTGAGATTCACGCGATGCTCGGAGACGACAACTATCAGCTGTTCGAGGTACCCTCAAAGCAACTGAATCTCTTTATGTCATCCGGTAATTTTGACGGGATCAACGTTACGATCCCATATAAACGCACGGTAATGCCGATGCTGTCCAAGACCTCCGAGCTGTCTCGTCGCGTGGGCTGTGTAAACACGGTATTAAGGCGGCAGGACAACGGAAGGCTCTACGGTTATAACACCGATGTTTACGGCTTTTCTTATATGATCGACAGTGCCGGGGTTAATGTTGCGGGTAAAAAATGCTTGATAATAGGCGACGGAGGCGGCGCTGCTTCGGTAAGGGCATCACTTGAGGATCACGGTGCCGGCGAAATAATTAATGTGACGAGAAGCAAGTATGCCGCTATCCCGAAACTTTTCCCGGACGCGCAGATCCTTGTGAACGCGACCCCGGTCGGTATGTTTCCCGAAAACGGTAAAGCTCCGACTACTGTAGGGGGTATGAACCGGCTTGAGGCAGTATGCGACCTCATATATAATCCCCTCAAATCGGCTCTGCTGCTTGATGCCGAGGCAAACGGTATCAAGGCGGTCAACGGTCTCTCAATGCTTGTAGCGCAGGCAAAACGCGCCAGAGAGCTCTTCACAGGTTCTCAGATAGACGATTCCGTGATCCCTCAGATCGTAAGTGCTATTGAGGAAAAGACGAGAAATATTATTATCATCGGTATGCCGGGAAGCGGCAAGACAACGGTCGGAAAGGCTCTCGCGGAGAGGCTCGGTATGCATCATATCGACATTGACGAGGCTATTATCAAGCTCTACGGAAGATCGCCCGAGCGTATAATACGCAGAGAAGGCGAGAATGCCTTCAGACGTACCGAGCATGTTGCCGCAGAATGGGCGGGTAAACAGATCTCCTCTGTCGTATCGGCGGGCGGCGGTATAGTTCTCCGCGCCGACAACAAGAACGCTCTGAGGCAGAACGGCACCGTCATAATGATAAACCGCGATGTGACAAGTCTTGAGACCTGCGGAAGACCTATATCACAGAACAGGAGCATAGAGGAAATATACAACGAAAGAATGCCCCTTTATCGCGAATGGTGCGATCTTGAGGTCGACAATAACGGTACGGTAGAGGAAACCGTTGACACGATCGTGAAGCTTATAGGCAGATGAAAATTCTCATTCTGAACGGTCCGAATCTTAATCTTCTCGGTATCCGCGAGCCTGAGATATACGGAAAGATGACCTACGCTGAGCTCTGCCGTATGATTACGGCTTACTGTGACGGAAAAAATATAAGATGCAATATACTTCAGTCAAATCACGAGGGCGAGCTTGTGGATATGATACAGGCGGCACCCGGATCATACGATGCGATAATAATAAACGCCGCGGCTTATACCCATACGAGCATAGCGATAGCCGACGCGCTACGTGCCGTCGATCTTCCCGCGGCAGAGGTGCATCTCACCGATATAGATAAGCGCGAGGAATACAGAAGGGTGTCGTATCTTCGCGATGCCTGCGTCGGGTGTTTTTACGGCAAGGGAGTTGCAAGCTATACCGAAGCGATCGATTTTCTATTCAAATATCATTCCAAATAACCGGGGGCATTTATGGTTGAAAATGAAACGCCCGTCAAGACCGACTTCGTGCAGATCTTGAAATGTGCACTCGACCTTGGCGAAATGATGCACATTTGCGGGGGAGAGGTCAGCCGTGTCGAGGACACGGTGAGCAGAATATGTTACTCCTACGGCGCGCGTCGGGTAGATACGCTGACGATAACCTCATCAATAGTGGTTACGGTTATCTCGGGAGACGGCGAGATAATCACGCAGACAAGGAGAATCAAGGGTCAGGCGCGGGATATGGAGAAGCTGAGCGAGCTTAACCGTCTCTCACGCGATATATGCGAAAGACACATCTCTCCCGAGCAGGTTGAGCATGAGATAGAAAAGATCGCCGCAGAGCGCCCGATGAAGTGGCAGCTTACCGCTGTGGCGTCGATGATCGCAGCCATGAGCTTCACGGTATTCTTCGGAGGAACGTGGAGGGATGTTCTTGCTGTCGCGATCGTTGCCGTTATTATATTTCTTTCCGAAAGGCTTCGGAGCGTTATACATACCAACAAGATCGCGCATTATCTTGTGACATCGTTTGTCGCGGGTGCTTTGTCGGTACTTCTTGTTTATTCCGGTCTCGGAGAGAATATAAATGCAATAATCATAGGAGCTATAATGCTTCTGATCCCGGGAATCTCCATAACGGGAGCGCTTGAGGATCTTCTTACCGGCGATACGATCACGGGCCTTCTTATATTTTGCGAATCGATAATAACTGCCGTTGCGATCGCCGTAGGATTTGCCGGGGCAACCTTCATTTTCGGCGGAGCGGATATGCTCGTTCCGGGCACGGCGGATGTTATTCCTTGGGTGCAGATAGTCGCCGCAACTCTTTCGTCGACCGGATTTTCATTGCTTTTCGGAGTCAGACATCCGAAACATCTTGCGGTTGCCACGGTCGGAGGGGGGATAACATGGGCGGTCTACCTTCTGTTTGACCGTGCGGGGCTGCCGCTCTTCCTATGTATGTTCCTTGCGGCTCTGGTTGGCGAGACTTACGCGCAGCTTATGGCAAGGCTTATGCGCGCGCCTGCGACCGTTTTCATAATTCCCTCGATTATTCCGCTTGTTCCGGGAAGCATGCTTTTCTACACCATGAGCTGGGCTCTCCGCGGGGATATGGCGAAGTTTATGCAAAGTGGAATTGAAACTCTGATTTCTGCGATTGCGATAGCGCTCGGAATGGTACTCGTAATGCTCGCATTCGGCATCGTGACCTCGATCGTGCGCCGGTCGAGGATAAAGAAGTCCGTAAATAAAAAAGGCTCATGAGAGCCTTTTTTATTTTACTGATAGAGCTTTTCGAGATTGTAGAACTGTCTTGCCTCGCGGTTGAAGACGTGCACGATCACGGTGCCGTAGTCCATTATGATCCATGCGTTGCCGTCCTTGCCTTCGACGCGGAGCGGTTTGACCTCCTGCCTGCCGAGCTGATACTCGACCTCGTCGGTAAGCGAATGTACCTGCGTATTTGAGTTTCCGGTGCATATCACGAAATATTCGGCTATGACCGTCTTATCGCTTACGGCGATCTTCTCAATGTCGTGAGCCTTCTTTGCGTCAAGGACCTCGCAGATGCGGTCGGCGAGTTCCGCGGCATTTGCGTCGGCGAGTGAGGGAAGGGCCTCTTCGACCGTTTCGTTTGTGAGCTTTTCGTTATTTTCCATTTTGTTTTTCTCCTTTTTCTATTTTTCGACAGAGCAATTCGTTCATAGAGAATACAGTGTCGGGGCTGATCGGCAGTCCGCCTTCAAGCAGACCGGCAATCGTCATTTTATAGGACAACGTAATAATATTCAGAAGGTGCTCGTAACGTTCTTCGTCGCTCATAGTTTCGGGACGGGCATCGAAGAAGGCGTGGCGGAGCTTTACACAGTCGTCAAATTTGCGTGTGTCGTCGATGTAGTCGGCAAGGTAGATGATCATCTCGGAAAGAGTCATACCCGCGTGCCCCGTGGTATGCCAGCGGACAGCCGATATGACCTCGGGATCTGAATATTCGGGATAAATGTCGGGAATGAGGTACGCCGCGGTGCGCGCATGGAAGGTCTTCGGAGCACATAGCTCCTCACACGTCGGTTCATGCCCGTAGCGGCGACAGATCTCGATATGACGCGCGGAAGAGTATTCCTTCGTTACATCGTGCAACAGAGCCGCAACGCGCAAAATATCGGTTTTTTCGGGCATATAGAGGGTGCCGAGGCGTTCCGCCATTTCTTCTACGGCAAGGATATGGGCTTTCCTCTTCGGCGATATCTCGGGGTCTTCGGAGATCCTTTTGCGGAGAGCCGAAATGCTTTCTTCACTGAATATCATGGTAGAGGCGATGCTCCTTTATATAGTTCCCGACCTTTTCGGGTACAAGTCCGTCTGTCGTAAGCCCGGTTGATATCCGCTCGCGGATCTCACTTGAGGATACCTCAATGGCGGGAGCGTCTATCATCGGGACCGTTACACCGTATTCGTTTTTGTAACGTTCTATGGCTTCGGACAGATCTTTTCCGGTTACCTTATCGTTCTCGCGCCTTATGCAGACGGGGGTAGACAGGCTGAAGATAGTCTTCGGCTCGTGCCATTCGTCAAGCGTAAGGATCATATCGGTGCCGCAGAGCAGAAAAAGCTCGCGGTCATCACCCGAAAGAACCCTCAGTGTGTCTGAGGTATAGCTTTTTCCGCCGCGGAGGATCTCAAGCTCGGAGACTTCGGTATTCTTTAAATCCCCGAAGGCGAGGCGGCACATCTCAAGCCTTGCCTGCGGATCGTCTCGGTAGGCTACTTTTTTATGCGGCGGAATGAGCGCGGGAATTATCAGAAGGCTGTCAAGCGAGAGAGCCTCGAGAAATGCCTTTGCGGCGGCAACGTGACCGATATGCGGAGGTGAAAAGGTTCCGCCGTAAATGCCGATGCGTTTTTTCCTTTCCGCCATGTCAGTCAAGGAATATCTTCTTTTTGTTGACCGATTCACGGTAGAGCACGAGCTTTGAGCCTATAACGGTCACGACCTCGGCTCCGGTAGCTTCGGCAAGCTCCTCCGCCGCTTCACGGGCAGTGTATTCGCAGTTATCAAGGACGCGGAGCTTTATCAGCTCACGGGCTTCGAGGGCGTCCGAGACGGTCTTTATAAGGTTTTCGGATATGCCGCCGCAGCCTATCTGCATGATTGTTTCGGTATTTACGGCAAGTGAGCGCAGGAATGCACGCTGTTTTGAGGTCATTTTATTTATTCTCCGTAGAATTATTTTCGTTGCCGAGTCTTTGGGCAAGGGCGGCTGCAAGCTTTTTAATAGCCTTTCCGCGGTGGCTGACGGCGTTTTTTTCGTCCTCGCTCATTTCGGCGAAGGTCTTACCGTCGAAGTCGAACCAGAAGAGGGGATCGTAGCCGAATCCGCTCTCGCCGCGCGGAACGCAGAGGATCTCGCCCTCGGTCTCGCCTTCGACGACGATAGGATCGGATCCGTCGGGAAAGACGCAGGCAACCGTGCAGACGAACTTTGCCTCGCGGTTCGGTTCGCCCTTGAGAGCTTCGAGCAGCTTTTCATTGTTTGCCTTATCATTTGCATTCTCTCCCGCATACCGTGCAGAGTAGACCCCGGGCGCACCGTCAAGGGCGTAGACGCAGAGCCCGGAATCGTCGCCGATCCCGATAAGCCCGGACCTTGCGGCGAAGTTTGCTTTAATAAGTGCGTTTTCACCGAAGGTCTTGCCGTCCTCGACGATCTCTCCCTCAAGCCCGACGTCTGCGAGCGATAGGATCTCGATCCCCGGAATATAGACCGACAGGAGCCTTTGAAGCTCGGCTATCTTATGTTTGTTGTGTGAGGCAAGTACTGCTTTCATATTCGATTCCTTTTGTTTTTCAGTTTCTTTCGGTGTCGTCCGAGAAGAGTGCGTCGGTGAATTCGTCGGCGGAGAAGGGTTGCATATCGTCGATCTTTTCGCCCACGCCTATGAATTTAACGGGTATGCCGAGCTCTCTCTTTATGGAGATGATTATTCCGCCCTTTGCCGTGCCGTCGAGCTTGTTGAGAATAAGTCCCGTAAGTGCGGCGGAATTCTTGAATTCTTTTGCCTGGAGGATCGCGTTCTGACCCGTCGTGGCATCAAGGACGAGGAGGTTTTCTCTCGCCGCGCCCGGAAGCTCGCGGTCGATCACGCGGTCGATCTTCGAGAGCTCATTCATAAGGTTTTTCTTGTTCTGAAGTCTGCCCGCCGTATCGATGATCAGGACATCGGCGTGTTTGTTCTTCGCGTAATTTACGGCATCGAAGACGACTGCGGCAGGATCCGAGCCTTCGCTCTGTCGGATCATCTCAACGCCGGAGCGCTCGCACCAGACACCGAGCTGGTCGATAGCTGCCGCGCGGAAGGTGTCTGCGGCGGCGACTACTACTTTTTTGCCTTCTTTTCTGAGCTTATTTGATATTTTTCCGATGCTCGTGGTTTTGCCGGCACCGTTCACGCCTATTACAAGAATGACAGAGGGCGCCGTGTTGAGGTTAAGCGGTTCGCCGTCGCCGATCATACCTGATATGATCTCCTTGAGGGCTGAATTTATCTGTTCGGGCTCCTTCAGTCTGCCGTCCTTTATGCGGTCGCGGAGCTCTTCGATTATATCCTCGGTCGTTTCGACGCCGACGTCGGCTTCTATTAGCATTTCCTCAAGCTCCTCGAGCATATCCTCGTCGACTCGGGTGAAGGTCTTGGCTATCTTATGAAGTCCGCCGAAGATAGCGTCTTTAGTCTTTTTGAGTCCCGCCTTGAGCTTATCCAAAAATTTCATCCCATGAATCACCTTTCTTTTTTGATATTTCTCCGACGTCAAGCGCCAGAACCTTTGATATACCGTGCTCGGGCATGGTAACGCCGTAGAGCCGGTTTGCCGCTTCCATAGTGCCGCGGCGGTGCGTGATTATAACGAACTGCGTTCCGTCGGTGTAGCGCTTTATGTATTCGGCGAATCGCGTGACGTTTACCTCGTCAAGTGCCGCTTCTATCTCGTCGAGGATACAGAAGGGGGTAGGATTTACCTGTATTATCGCGAAGAAGAGGGCTATGGCGATGAAGGCTTGCTCACCACCCGAGAGCTGCATAAGCGATTTTATTATCTTTCCGGGGGGTGCCGCCTTGATCTCGATGCCGGAATTTAGAACATCGTCGGGTTCGGTAAGAAGGAGCTGTGCAGAGCCGCCGCCGAACAGCTCGCGGAAGACTCTGTCAAAGTTCTCGTTGATCTTTCCGAATGCCTCGACGAAGGTCGTTTTCATCTCGCTGTCGATCTTTTCTATGATGCTCTGAAGCTCGGATCTCGAGCGGTTGAGGTCTTCTATCTGCGCCGACATATAGTCGTAGCGAGCCTTGACCTCGTTATATTTTTCTACCGAGTCAAGGTCGACATTTCCGATAGCGCGGAGCTTGTTGCGGCACTCTGTCTGTATCTGCAGGACCTCGGGGCGTGTCTTTGCGTCGATGGCGGGATAGCCGAGGGCTACTGCCTCGCTCCTTGTCAGTCCGTGTTCCTCCGATAGGCGATTGGCAAGCTTGTCCTGCGCTTCGCGAAGCGAGGCAAGCTTTGCTTCCCATTTTGTGTATTCGCGGAAGATGTTTTCCTTTTCGTTCATCTTGTCGCGGATCTTTGTGTTGAGGGCGTTCAGCTTGCGCTCAAATTCAAAGCTGTCGGATTCGAGTAGAGAACGTTTTGCATTGAGCAGCTTAAGTTTATCTTCTCCTTCCGAAAAAGCTCTGCGGTTTTCATTCTGTGTCTGTTCAAGTGAAGATATTTTTTCTCCGAGGAAAGCTATGCGCTCGTCCTGAACGGCGATCTCCGACAGGCATTTGTCGATAATGGACTCCGATTGAGACAGAAGCGCGGTCTCGGATTCGATGTCCTTGCCGATCTCGACGGTCTTTATATATATCGCCGTGATCTTTTCGCCGAGCGAATCGCGAAGAGCAAGCTGTTCGTTCTTTTCTATATCCTTTTCGGTGCGGAAGGCTGAGATCTCATCGATCTGCTTCCTGACCTCTTTGGCGCGCACGGTCAGAGCCTTTATTTCATCCTCGTTTCTGACGCGCGCCTGTGACAGCTCGCCGAGATCGCCGCGGAGCTTTTCGATAAGGGTATTGTTCGCGTCGAGCTTCGCACGGAGCTGCTCGAGCCTGTTGACCTCGGTATTTTTAAGAGCGGAAATGAGCTTTGTCTTCTCGTCGGCTGCCGAGAGATCCTCGGCGAGCTTTTCGCCTTTTCTCTCCAGCGAGGCGACGAGCGAGGCGGTCTTTGAAATGTCGGCGTTTGTCGAGTCGAGATCACGCTGAAGGTTCTTTATCTCTCCGGCTCTGCCGAGGATACCGTTTTTCGCTTTTGACGAGCCTCCTGTGAAGGAGCCGCCGACGTTTATCTGCTGTCCGTCGAGCGTGACGGCACGGACGCGGTATCTCTGCTGTCTCGCCATGGCGGTCGCATTGTCGATGTTGTCAAAGACTACCGTCCTGCCGAGAAGGTTCGATACGATACCGCGAAAACGATCGTCGCATTTTACAAGGGTATCCGCGACGGCGACGAAACCGCGATATGACGACGCCTGCCGTATCTCCTCGCTCGCGCTTGAACCCTTCATTGATGTGAGAGGGAAGAAGGTAGCTCTGCCCGCCTGCGCCTGTTTTAGGGCGTACATGGCAGCTTTTGCGACGCTTTCATCGGCTACGACGATATGTTGCAGGTTCGCTCCGAGAGCAGTCTCGACCGCAGTTACGTAGCTGTCCTCGACCGATATGACCTTTGAGAGAGGTCCGTATATCTGCCCGCACGGTGAGCCGTCGGGGGCGGTTATCCTGCCGTTGGAATACTGCTTCATAACGAAACGCACCGAGTTGCTGTATCCCTCGAGCTGTTCTTCCATGATCCTGAAGTTCTCGATCCTTTGCGAAACGGAATCGCGGAAGAGCTTAAGGCGATCGAGCTCTCGGCGGGCCTCGGTGAGCTTTTCTCCGATCTGCGTCGCTTCTTTTGAGACCGATGCTGATTCTTCTTCGACTTTCTTTGCCTGTTCGGAATATGAGTCAATTATCCCCCCGCGCGAGCGGCACTTTTCGGCGAGATCGTCGGAGATTTTTTGATAGTTATCTATTTCGGAAAGGATCGAGGCGTTCTTTCCCGAATCGTTTTTGTTTGCGTTTTCGAGGACCGAGACGCGGACGCGGAGGTCTGTCTCTTCGCTTTCGAGGCGGTGAATGTCCTCAAGCGCCGTCGCGATGTCGAGCTCGAGCGCCGAAGCCTCGTCGGCTGCCTTTTTCTGCTCCTCGGTTACCGAGGCGTGCTCGGCTTTCAGCGCGGCGAGCTTTTCTTCGAGCGCGGCAATGCCTGATCTCCGGCTTGAAACGGTCAGCTTTTCGGCTTCAAGGGTGGTAATTTTACCGGCAGAGGCTTCCTTTGCAGCCGAGATGAGGTCCTTTGCGTGAAGTATATTGCTGTCGTTGACGCGGTATTCGCTCTCGAGCCTGTGATTTTCGTCGGTCTGAGCCTTGATCTGATTGAAGAGCTGTTCGGAGGCGACCTTGTTGTTTTTCGAAGCCTCAAACAGTCGCTCGTTCTGTTGCTCAAATCCGAGGAGCGCGTCCTCTGCCGTATGAAGCTCGAATTCAGATCGGCGGAAGGCTTCGTCGGCGCCTTCGATATCGCCGCGGAGCTTTTCGGTGTCGTAGAGCCAGAGCTGTACGTCTGCCTTTTTCTTCGCATCGAGGAGGGCTATCGCACGCTTAGCCTTCTCGGCTTCTTTCTCGAGCGGCCCGACCTGTGCCGATACCTCGAGAAAGACGTCGTTAATCCTCACCATATTGTCTTCGGTCTGTGATAGCTTTCGCTCGGTCTCGGTACGCTTGTGACGGAATTTGGCGATGCCGGCGGCGTCCTCAAAGACGCTGCGTCGCTCATCGCTCTTACGTGAGATTATCTCTGCGATCTTGCCCTGACCGATGATAGAGTATCCGTCGCGTCCGATGCCGGTGTTCATAAACAGCTCGTATATGTCGCGAAGTCTGACCGCACGGCGGTTTATGAAGTATTCGCTGTCGCCCGAGCGGTAGTATCTGCGCGTGACCGTTACCTCGTCATAGGGACTGTCGAGGCGGTTTTCCGTATCGGTATTGTCGAAGGTTACCGAGACTTCGGCAAAGCTCATCGGTTTGCGGCTGTCGGAGCCTATGAAGATGACGTCCTCCATTTTCGTGCCTCGGATGCTTTTAGAGGAAATCTCGCCGAGCACCCAGCGCATAGCGTCGGATATATTCGATTTTCCGCTTCCGTTGGGCCCGACGATTATCGTCGTTCCGCCCTCAAACGTAAGCTTTGTTTTGTCGGGAAAGGACTTGAAGCCCTGCATCTCAAGTGATTTAAGGTACACCGACTGTTCTCCTTATTTATAATTCCTGAATTTTTACGTTATAGCCCGTGAGCTCTGAGTCCTCTCGGACCTTTTCAACGCGCACGCCGAGAGCTTCAAAGAGGCGGGATAAATTGCTTTTTTTCTGCCCGACCGCCTTCGATACAGCTCCGGGGGCTACCGAGAGTATGACATTTCGCGGTTTTTTTTCGTCTCCGAGAGCCTTGCTTATGCGGCGGAAGAAAAGCTCACTCATGGCAAGCTCGCCGATGGCGGGATGATTTGCGCCGCCGCAGACTTCTTTGTCGGACGAAAGGTTTTCCGACGAGCATAGCCCTACGCGCAGTATTCCCACGCCGTTACGGTCAAATACGTCGAGCACATCGGCGCTTCTTGTTACCGCATCTGCGTCGCTGAGAGGAGTGTAGGCTTTTTCCTTCGCCATACGGCAGAGAGCCGTGCCCCTGAAGACCACAGTGGGATAGACTCTCGCCGCTACCGCACCGAAGGCACATATATCCTCGGCAGTCTTTACCTCTGATTCGGGTGTTGCCTTTGGCAGACCTATCATCATCTGACCGACAAGGTCTACGCCCGCGTCGGTAAGCATACGGCAGGCTTTTATTGAGGCTTCCGTATCGTGTCCCCTGCGACAGGCGGCGAGAACGCGGTCATCGGTGCTTTGGATACCGAGCTCGACTGCACTGACCGTGTAATGAGACAGAATATCTATTATCTCGCTGTCAATGTAGTCGGGACGGGTAGACATTCTGATCCCCGTGACACGACCGGAGTCTACGTATCTCTGCGCCGTGTCAAGAAGGCTAACCATAAGATCCCTGTCTATCCCCGTGAACGATCCGCCGAAGAAGGCTATCTCGGCCTTCCTGTCTCCGAGGGTGGAAAGCGCCGTTTCTATCTCGCAGACGACCTTTGAGGGATCAAAATCAAGATGCCCGGAAATCGTTCTCTGATTGCAGAAAACGCAGTCGTTCGGGCATCCGAGATGCGGTATGAAGATCGGAATATTCGCGTGCCTTCGTTTTTCCATTTGCTTTCCCTGTCTTATACTTCGGATTATCTTATTATATCAATTATATAACCTTTTGTCAACTTTTTTCTTTGTCAAAGTAGCTTTTCGTGAGTGCGAAGACCTCTTTTCTGCCGAGGAAAATGAC
>CALYSG010000023.1 GCA_945485605.1 uncultured Clostridia bacterium | reverse complement strand
ATATTATGATATATAATTGGTTAAGTGTAAAGTCCGCACGATAAAAATTTACACTTGCGGAAAAAGGAGTGATAAAAGTGTCATACCGCGACGAATTGCCGACTATGCCCGCCACGGTGCGCGAATTTGCAAACTACAAGGCGGGAATACAGGGCTGTTCCGAAAAAACGGTCGGAGAATATGTTCTCGACCTCCGCACCTTTTTCCGTTACCTGACTGCTGTCAGAAACGGTATCTCGCCCGATTCGGATGAATTCGATAAGGCTGATCTGACCTCTGTCGACCTTGATTTCGTATCCTCGATCTCGACCGAGGACATCTACGAATTCCTTATGTACACGGGAAGCGTCCGCGGCAACGGCAGCCGTGCAAAAGCAAGAAAGCTCTCGGCGATAAAGGCGTATTTCAAGTATATGACGGTCAAGCGCCACTTGCTTGAAACAAATCCCGCAGCAGACATCGAGACTCCGAAGGCTAAAAAAAGCCTTCCGAAATTTTTGACTCTCGAAGAGAGCCTTCACCTGCTTGACACCGTGAGGAGCTACCCAAGCGAGCGGAACAAGGTACGCGACTACACGATAGTTACACTTTTCCTGAACTGCGGTATGCGTGTGTCCGAGCTTGTCGGGATAAATATAAACGACCTCGACCCTGAGCTTCGCTCGTTACGTGTAGTCGGGAAAGGCTCTAAAGAACGCATTATCTACCTCAACGAGGCTTGCCGTGCCTCGCTCGCCGAATACCTTTCCGAGCGGCTCGGTGAGAAGTACAGGTCGGTAAACGAAAAGGCACTTTTTCTCTCGCAACAGTGCAAAAGAATGAGCGTCCAGTCGGTGCAGTGGATGGTATACAAGTACCTTGACGCAGCGGGATACGGCGCACGCCATCTATCGGTGCACAAGCTTCGCCACACCGCGGCGACTCTCATGTATCAGAGCGGCGAGGTCGACGTCCGCGTTCTTAAAGATATCCTCGGACACGAACAGCTAAACACGACGCAGATATATACCCATGTTTCAGACAGCAGTATGCAGGCGGCAATGGAGAACAACCCCCTATCAAAGATAAAGCCCGAATAAAAGGGCAAGTACGCTTAAAGGAAAATAAAGTTATGGATTTCACTAATTTCAGCCTTCTCTACCCCGATGCCGAGAGTGCTCGCCGTCATTACAGCGGTGAAGCCATGCCCGATATCGATATGTTCGCGCTTGAGGAGCTCGGACTGCTTGAGATATTCGACCTCAAGAACCGCGAGCTGTCGGAATTCACAACGACCGACCCCGAGGTCATAAAATACAGAATGGACACCTTCGGCGATATGCTTGAAAACGAGAGCGTATCAAAGACCCTCAACCGTCTTATCCCCATCCTCGGAGACATTATGGAGCTTCGCCGTCTTGAAGCCGACAGCGGCGACGCAAACTCATACCTCACGAGCATAACGGAGATAGAGCTCTACATATCGAGCATAGATACCCTTAACGAAGGACTGTCGGAGGTGCGCGGAAACCTTCACGGCAAGGCACTTACCACCCTTGCCGACAGGATATCCGAGCTTGCCGGAAGCGAATATTACTCTCAGCTCAATAAAAAGCTCAGCGAGCTGACAAACCGAGTCAGAGATATTAAGAGCGTCACGATAGGCGTTAATCTTGACGCTCAGCTCCGACCGACCGAAGCCGGAGTCCTCTCGATAAACCCCCAGCCGTTCCGCTCGGGAGACGTTATAGAGAAGATCCTGCGACTCAACTTCAAGTACGACGAGTACACCTGCATCGCGCAACTCGTGCCCTTCGGCAAAAAGCAGAACGAAAATCAGAAAACGGCGCTCTCGCTCGCCTTCAACTCGGCAATAAACGATGTCTACAAATCATCTCTACGTTCGTGGAAGAAGATCGTGCAGTCTTATGTGCTCGAAAACACCGATTTTCTGCTAAACCTTATGCCGGAGATCGAATTCTTCGTAAAGGGCACCGAGATGCTCCGCAGACTTCGCGACCGCGGATACCCGCTGATAAAGCCCGACATATTCCCGATGGAGGATAAGGTTTTCGCGGCAAAGGCACTATACAACCCCTGCGTTGCGCTGAAGATCGACGGTCAGATCGTGCCGAACGACCTTTACTTCGACGAAAACGCCACGATCTACGTTCTCACGGGACCGAACCGCGGTGGAAAATCGGTCGTGACATGCGCCCTCGGACTGTCACAGGTGATGCTTCAGCTCGGTATGTTCGTCCCCGCAGAGGAGGCAAAGATAAGCCCCGTCGACGCAATATTCACCCACTTCCCGACGGGAGCCGAGGATACGATCGACAAGGGAAGGCTCGGTGAGGAATGTGACCGACTGCGCGAGATCTTTGAGGTCGTCACCCCTTACTCGCTCGTTCTGATGGACGAATCCTTCTCTTCGACCGGAGCTTACGAGGCGTCGTATATCGCCGCAGAAGTCCTCGGTGCGCTCAGCCACGTCGGTTGCCGCTGTCTCTTCTCTACTCACCTGCATCAGCTCGCCGCAGAGCTTGAAGATATCAACGCACGTGCGAAAGAGACGGGAGATGCAATGATAGATACCCTTGTCGCCGGTATGGAGACCGGGCAGAGATCATTCAAGATATACAGAAGGAAACCCGACGGAAAGAGCTATGCACGCGACATAGCCGAAAAATACGGCATTTCATACGACACGATAGTGAAAAACTTCGACGCAAGGCAGAATAACAACGTCTGAAAGGAAGTAATATGAAGAAAAAAATCGCGCTTACATTGGTGCTTCTCACCCTTCTGTCCCTGTTTTCCTGCACGGCGGGCGGAAAAAATGACGGCACGACAACCGTTGTGACCGAAGACTCCCGCGCGGATACAAAAGAGGTAACGACAGATGCGACCACCGTCGAGGATACCTCGCTTACACTGATTGCCGACGGCAAGAGCGAATACACGATCGTCCGCCCCGAAGGAGCGAAGGACAGCTACGAAACGGCTGCGGCGATAGCCTTCAACGAAAAGCTCAAGGCTTTCACCGGAAAGACTCTGCCGGTAACGACCGACTGGAAAGATAACGAAGTCAAGGACAAAGAGGTCCTTATCGGCATCACCTCACGCGATAAAGACGTAGCGAAGGTCGACCGATCGATGCTCGGCTACGGTGGCTACATAGTCGCCGTAATAGGAGAGCGGATCGTTCTCACGGCAAACGACAAAGCCGGGCTCGATGCCGCCGTGGAATATTTCTTCTCATTTTATGACGATCAGAAAAGTACCACAACAATAAAAGTAAACAAGGAGCTTTACAATATCGTGGAAAAAGCGGAAATCAATGCGGGAAGCCTTCCCTTCCGTGCGATGTGGCTCTCGCAGTTCGACCTGAATTCGGTCTACGGCTCATCCGGCGGACAGGCAAATGAGGCGACCTTCAGAAATAACATCACCCGTGTGCTCGATAACTGCAAGAGTATCGGAATAAATAACGTTATAGTTCAGGTCCGTCCGAACGCCGACAGTATGTATCCGTCCGAGTACTACGCCCCGTCGGCGTATGTCGTCGGCGAATACGGCAAGGATTTTACCTACGATCCTTTTGCAATAATCGTTAAGGAGGCTCACGACCGCGGACTCCTCGTACACGCGTGGATAAACCCTATGCGTGCCATGAAAACGACCGAGATAGTGAAGCTCGACCAAAAATACACCGTTCGCAAATGGTGGGACGACGAAAGCCTTCGTGAAAAGTACCTTCCGACCGTAAATTCACAGGTATACCTGAACGTCGGCTACCCCGAGGTAAGACAGCTGATACTTGACGGAGCCGCCGAGATCCTCGCAAAATACTCCGTCGACGGTCTTCATATGGACGACTACTTCTACCCGACAAAGGAGACCTCCTTTGATGCCGCAGCGTATAAGGAATACGGTTCCGGCAAGAGCCTTGCGGACTGGAGACGAGCAAACATAAACACCCTCGTCGAGGGACTTTACAGCATCTCGAAGGCTGACGGCAAAAACGTTGTATTCGGGATCAGCCCGGCGGGAAATATCGACAATGTGTATAACTCGCAGTACGCCGACATCTACACCTGGTGTGCAAATAAGGGCTACATAGACTATATCTGCCCGCAGATCTACTTCGGGTTTGAACACAAGACCTGCGCCTTCGATAAGACCGCAGACAAGTGGAGCGGCATCATAAAGACCGACGGTGTCTGCCTCATTATCGGCATGACTCTCGGAAAGGCTGTCAACGGTGCTCAGAACAAGCCCGACACCTACGCCGGTGACGGCGCGAACGAATGGATAAATAATAAGGACGTGTTGCTTCGTTGCCTCGTCCGTTCGACAGAGACCGACAAATGTACCGGAGTAGCCTATTTCTGCTATCAATACTTCTGGAATCCCACAACCGGCGCCGAAAACAGCTACACAAAGGCTGAAAGAGATAATCTTCTTCCCTGCCTTTCCGAAATTGCCAAGGCAGATGAAGGCAAGAATAACTGAAACGGAGTTCAAAAGATATGGAATGTGAAATCCTGAACGGAAAAACGATAGTCGCCATCGGTGATTCGCTCTTTCGCGGAAATAAGGACTGCAAGGGCAATACATGGCTGGAAATGCTTGCGCGCAAGCACGAAATGACTCTCTACAATCACGGAATTAACGGCAATACCGTTGCTATCCGCCCGGAAGGCGCCGAAAGCGGCACGCCTGCCATGTGCGTCCGCTACGCAGATATGGAGGAGGGGGCAGATTATGTCGTAGTCCTCGGCGGTGCTAACGACAAGCGCCTCAATGTGCCTCTCGGGGAGGTCGACAGCTACGATCCTCATGAATTTTGCGGTGCGTTAAACATCTTGATCGACGGGCTCTCAGAGAAGTACCCGAAGGCGCGTATGCTCTTTATGACAAACTACGACCGCCGCCGAAATCCGAGCGACATAGGGCTCTACGACCTCGATTATGTTCTCGCAATGGAGAAGGTCTGCCACAACAGATCGGTTCCATGCTTCAATAACTACTACAACAGCGGAATATCCTTCAATAACAAAGCTCAGCTCTCGTGGATAGACGAGGGCATCGTCAGGGGTGACGGAGCATCGAACCGCCACTTCTCCGCCGAGGCTTATGAGTGGCTGATGACACGTTACGAGCACGCCTTGGCATCACTATAATAAAAAGCGCAGATCAATCTGCGCTTTTTTTATGGAGATCACCCGACCGAATTGACCTTATAAGTAACCTTCTTTCCGTCGCTTATGAGTATTATAGATCCGACCTTGTCGGTGCGGTATACCGTAACGCCCGCGGCGGCAAGCTTGTCTAAGGTCTCCTCTTGCGGATGCCCGAATTTGTTACCCTCTCCGCATGAGATTATCGCGATCTCGGGCTTCACCGACGCGAGAAAATCCGACGAGGTCGACGTGGTAGATCCATGATGCCCTACCTTGAGAACGTCGCACCTTAGCTTCCCCGTAAGCCCGTACTGAGTGACCATAGCCTTCTCGGATTTAGTCTCGGCATCCCCTGTCATCATAAAAGATGTTTCGCCGTAATCAAACCTTGCTACAATACTGTTGTTGTTCTTGTCCTTATAGGTATCAAGCGGTCCGAGAACAGTTATATGAAGATCCCCGAGAGAATACACATCGTTCGGCGAGGGATCGATCGTCGCCACACTACGCGTCTCTATCGCCGTTTCAAGGTTCCTGTATACCTGCGTTTCCGACGTATATGTATAGGGTTCCATCATGACGCTTCCGACGCTGTAAGTATTTACAACCATATCGGCGCTTCCTATATGGTCGGCGTCGGGATGAGTAAGGATCAGATAGTCTATCTTCTCGATCTTCATACTGTCAAGATAAGAGCGCAGGGCTCCCTCGGCTGACTCATCTCCCGCATCGATCAGAACGTTACCTTTCGGTGCCATGATAAGAATACTGTCACCCTGCCCGACATCGATCATATGCACCTCGATCGTGCCCTCTGTAACCGTATGGGGATTATTGTTGATATGAAATAACGGAATGTCTATTATCCCCGCAGTGTCGAGTGCCAAAAGTACGCACCCGATTGCAAGAATTATCAGCGCAACCATAAGCATTATCGCCGAGGCGTTCCTTCCGCTTCTGCGCGGTATTTTCGGTACCTTGTTGTTTTTTCTTGCCATAAATTTCCCCCTAAAAATCGTTATCTGCACAAAAGAAAGTACTGTTTTTCCCTTCGGAATTTTATTATAACATATCGTCCGTGAAAATCAAGATTTTTTCCGTAAAGTCAAAAAATATTTTGATTTTTCTTGACAAATGAAGTGATATGTGGTATAATCGTACATCGGTACGGATTTATTTCCGTCTCCTTCCCGTTCGTAAATTCTTACTTTTTAATGCGGACGGGCTGATGTCCATAGGGAGGTAAATATGGAAAAGGTTATCAATTCTTACGAAACAATGTTTATTGTTGACCTTGATGCCGGCGAAGCGGGCGTTAAGGCAACCGTAAGCAAGTTCACGGACATGATATCCGCCAATGCCGAACTCGTTGAGGTAAATGAATGGGGCAAACGCCGCCTTGCATATCCTATCAACGATAAGCCGGAAGGATACTATGTCGTCGCAACATTCAAGTCCGAATCGGGATTCCCGAGCGAGCTTGACCGTAACTACAACATTGATGAACGCGTTATGCGCTCGCTCATCGTCAAGCTGGAGTTTGAGGCTGTAAAGCACGAAGCTCCCGTCGTCGAAGAGACCGTTGCCGTCGCGGAAGAAGCCCCTGTTGCCGAAGAGACTGTCGCCGCAGAGGAAGCAACCGCCGAAACAAAAACCGACGCTGAGTAATCAGAGAAGGAACGCTGAAAATTCAGGAGGATACTGTTGTGGCTAACTTCAACCTTAACAAGGTCATGCTCGGTGGTCGCCTGACTGCCGATCCCGAACTTAAGCAGACCCCGAACGGAATACAGGTCGCGTCGTTCTCGATCGCGGTAAACCGCAGATTCCGCTCAAATGATAATCAGCAGCCCTCTACCGACTTCTTCAATGTGACAGCATGGCGTGTTCTCGCCGAGCATGTTGTCCGTTACTATCACAAGGGTTCTTCGATCTTCGTTATCGGTACGATCCAGAACCGCACGTGGACGGATCAGCAGGGCAACAAGAGATACGCGACAGATATCGTCGCTGATGAGGTCTATTTTGTGGACAGCCGCGCCGACGCGTCGGCACAGTCCTATACACCCGATTCGTACAACAACGCCGGCGCATCGGCTCCGGCATACTCAACACCGGCTGGCGCCGCCCCGAATTTTGAGGAACTCAAAACCGACGACGACCTTCCGTTCTGAATTATTGGAGGATAAAGTATCATGGATAAAACAAATGATAATGCCCGCAGCTTCCGCCCCAACCGCAAGAGGAAAAAGGTTTGCGAATTCTGCGCGGGAAAAGTCGATTACATTGATTATAAGGACGTTGCCCGTCTGAGAAAGTTCATCTCCGAGAGAGGCAAGATCAATCCGAGAAGGATCTCGGGCACTTGCGCAAAGCATCAGAGAGAGCTTAACAACGCTATTAAGCGCGCAAGACAGGTAGCTCTTCTCCCCTATGTGAGCGACTGAGACTGATCTTAATAAAAAACTACCGACGGTCTATTACCGTCGGTAGTTTTTTGCTTCATAAAAGTGCTTCTCCGCTTGCGAAATCAGCAAGCGGAGAAGCTTTTCTTTTTCAGTTAAAAGGCTCAGTCAACGAGCTTGATGATCGCCATTTCGGCTGCATCGCCTCTGCGGGGACCGACCTTGTAAATACGGGTGTAACCACCGTTTCTCTCCTCATACTTCGGAGCAAGTTCGGTGAAGACTTTAGTCACCACGTCCTCCTTGGTAATGAATTTGAGTGCGGCACGGCGGCTTGCGAGAGTGTTCTTCTTACCGAGCGTGATCATCTTTTCGGCAAGAGAACGGACTTCCTTTGCTCTGGTCAGTGTAGTTTCCACCGAACCGTTTTCGAGCAGATATGTCGTAAGACCGCGGAGCATAGCCATTCTGTGCTCAGTCGGTCTGCCGAGTTTTCTTGTACCGGGCATCTTAAATTCCCTCCTTCATTGGTTCTTTGTCACACCCACTCACTCTTCCTCTTTTTTGAGGTCGAGTCCGAGCGAATGCAGCTTCTGGATAACTTCTTCCAGTGATTTCTTGCCGAGGTTTCGGACCTTTATCATGTCCTCCTCGGTACGGTTGGTGAGATCCTCCACCGTGTCGATTCCTGCGCGTTTCAAGCAGTTGAAGCTGCGCACCGACATGTCAAGTTCTTCAATGGTCATCTCAAGAACCTTCTCTTTTTTGGTTTCTTCGCGTTCGACCATGATCTCGGTCTTTTTTGCTTCATCCGAAAGTTCAACAAACAAGTTGAGATGCTCGTTGAGGATCTTGGCGCCGAGAGAGATCGCCTCTTTAGCCGAAATCGTACCGTTGGTTTTGACTTCAAGCGTGAGCTTGTCATAGTCGGTCACATTTGCTACACGGGTATTTTCGACCGTGTAGTTGACGTTGTAGACCGGAGTGTAGATCGAGTCCGTAAAGATCGTTCCGATAGGAGAGGACATAGCATTTCCCTGCTGATGAATCTGCTTGTTGCGTTCCTGCGAAACGTATCCGCGACCGTGATCAAAGGTAAGCTCCATATAGAATCTCTCGTTTCCGCTGAGCGTCGCTATGTGATGCTCGGGATTGAGAATCTCAATATCGGAGTCCTGCTTTATATCACCTGCGGTGATCTCACGGTCACCCGTCACATCGATTATGACGATCTTAGGCGATGTTCCATGGAGCTTAGCGGTAATACCCTTCACATTCAGGACGATCTCCGTTATATCCTCTTTGACACCGGGGATAGTCGAGAATTCATGAAGCACACCGTCGAGCTTAATGCTTGTAACGGCAACACCGGGCAACGAGCTGAGCAGTATTCTGCGGAGCGAGTTTCCGAGAGTTATACCGTAACCGCGCTCGAGCGGCTCTACGATAAATCTGCCGTAGCTGCCGTCTTCGCTCAGAACCTCGGTCTTAATATCGGGCTTCTGTATCTCTATCATTTTTTAGTAAACCCTCCTTCAAATTATAATAAGCTGCGGATCCCGGGGCTTTTTTGCAAGCGGGGAAAGATTATCCCTGCCTGCCGGCGGTTTACTTGGAGTACAACTCGACGATGAGCTGCTCTTCGAACGGGAAGTCAATGTCTTCTCTCGACGGAAGAGCTACAACCTTAGCCGTGATGTTTTCCTTGTCAACTTCGAGCCACTTCGGGCAGAGCTTGCTGTCGATGCCTTCGACGAGTTCCTTGAACTTAGCTGAGTTCTTGCTCGTAGCGTTCACGGTAATAACGTCGCCGACCTTGATCAGCATTGAAGGAATGTTAACCTTCTTCCCATTGAGGAGGAAGTGTGCATGAAGAACGAGCTGGCGGGCTTCCTTGCGGCTCTCAGCCATACCCATTCTGTAAACGACATTGTCAAGGCGGCACTCAAGCAACTTGAGAAGGTTTTCGCCGGTGATACCTTCCTTGCGGTCAGCCTCTTTGAAGTAGTTTCTGAACTGCTTCTCGAGAACGCCGTAGTATCTCTTGGCTTTCTGCTTCTCTCTCATCTGCATGCCGTACTCTTTGACCTTCTTGTTAGCGGCACCGTGCTGACCGGGAGCTGTGCTTCTGCGGTCAATGGCGCATTTGCCCGTCATACATCTTTCGCCTTTAAGGAAGAGCTTGGTGCCTTCTCTGCGGCAGAGTCTGCAAACAGGACCAGTATATCTTGCCATATTGTAATAACCTCCGTAAATGATTAAACGCGTCTGCGCTTAGGTGGACGGCAGCCGTTGTGGGGAACCGGGGTAACGTCCTTGATCATAGTGATCTGAAGACCAACGGTCTCAAGTGCACGGATCGCCGATTCACGTCCGGGTCCGGGACCTCTTACGAAAACTTCAACGGTCTTCAGGCCGTGCTCGGTAGCCGCTCTTGCAGCTGTTTCCGACGCCGACTGAGCCGCGTACGGAGTGGACTTTCTTGAACCCTTGAATCCGAGTTCACCCGCAGACGCCCACGAGATAGCGTTACCCTGCATATCGGTAACGGTAACGATAGTGTTATTGAAAGTGGCGCGGATATGGACCTGACCCTTTTCAATATTCTTTCTTTCGCGGCGTTTCTTGATAACCCTTTTAGTGGTTGTTCCTGCTTTAGCCATCTTAACGCTCCTTTATTTCTTCTTGTTCGCAATAGTCTTAGCGGGACCTTTTCTGGTTCTCGCATTGGTCTTGGTTCTCTGACCTCTGACCGGAAGACCTTTTCTGTGTCTGATACCGCGGTAGCAGTTGATCTCGACCAGACGCTTGATGTTCAGTGCGACATCACGGCGAAGGTCACCCTCGACATGGTAGTTAGCTTCGATCTCATCACGGAGCTTAGCCACCTCAGCCTCGGTAAGGTCCTTAGCGCGGGTATCGGGATTGATGCCTGTCTTGGCAAGTATTTTGTTCGAGCTTGTGCGTCCGATGCCGTAGATATAAGTCAGGGCAATTTCGACGCGCTTGTTGTTGGGTATATCAACACCTGCTATACGAGCCATTCTGTTATTCTCCTCTCAATTATGAACAAGGCTCTCAGCCCTGTCTCTGCTTGTGCTTGGGATTCTCGCAGATGACCATTATGCGGCCTTTTCTTTTGATGATCTTGCACTTGTCGCAGATCTTTTTGACGGATGGCTTAACTTTCATTTTGTATTACCATTCCTTTCTTAGTTTACCTTATTTTGCCCGCCATGTGATACGTCCCTTATCGAGGTCATAAACCGAAACCTCGACGGTAACGCGGTCACCCGGCAGGATACGGATATAGTTCATTCTGAGCTTACCCGAAATGTGAGCGGTCACGATATGACCGTTCGGCAGTTTAACCTTGAAGACGGCGTTTGGCATAGCCTCGACTACCGTACCTTCAAATTCAATAAAATCGTCCTTAGACAGAATAATCCCTCCTTTGAAATAACAATAAGATCATACCTGCGTCAGAATCAGCACTTCGTCGGGCAGGATCGCAACGGTGTTCTCGTAATGAGCCGAGAGCTTACCGTCCGCAGTCTTGACCGTCCATCCGTCGCTGAGCTCACGTACCTCGTCAGTGCCGACGTTTACCATCGGTTCGACGGCGATAACCATCCCGACGCAGACGCGAACGCCGCGACCGGGGGTTCCGTAGTTTGGAACATCGGGCGACTCGTGAACGGACTGCCCGATACCGTGACCCACATAACGCTTTACGGTGCTGAAACCGAACTTCTTCACGTAGGAATCTACAGCATACCCGAGATCGCCGAGACGATTGCCGGGCTTAAGCTGCGCGATACCCTCATAAAAGCTCTGCTTTGTGACATCTATCAGAAGCTTTGCCTCATCGCTGACCTTGCCGACCGCAATAGTGCGCGCCATGTCACCGTGGTAGCCGTGATAGAAGGCACCGACATCTATCTTAACGATGTCTCCTTCCTGCAGGATCCGCGACGAACTCGGTATTCCGTGAATGACCTCATCGTTCACAGATATGCAGGCGCTGGCGGGAAAACCGCCGTAATGAAGGAAGGACGGTCTCGCGCCGCACTTCTCGTAATACTCACGAATAAGCTTATCGAGATGCTTTGTGCTGACACCCTCACGGACATTCTCGATGGCGATAGCCATACCCTCCGCCGTGATCCTGCCGGCTTCCTTCATTGCTTTGATCTGCTCCGGGTTTTTGATCTGTATCATTATTTCAAACGGCTCATTGCCGCATCGACGAGCGCGGATGTATCCTCGACCTTATCCTGACCCTCAACGACGGTCAGAAGTCCCTTCGCGGCGTAGTAGTCCTTGAGGGGCTCCGTAATGCCGTGATAGGAGTCAAGACGTGCCTTAACCGTTTCGGGGGCGTCGTCCTTTCTTATAACAAGATCGTTACCGCACTTGTCGCACTTACCGGAAATCTTCGGGGGATTGTACATGATATGGTGAGAAGCACCGCAGGCGGGGCATACGCGACGTCCGCTCATGCGATCGATTATCTTCTGATCTTCGACCTCAATATCAAGCACCATATCAATCTTGACGCCCGTACGGTCGAGAGCCTCTGCCTGAGGGATCGAGCGCGGGAAGCCGTCAAGAATAAATCCGTTTTTGCATTTTTCCGAAGAGAGAAATTCTTTGATTATCCCGATAACCACCTCGTCCGGGACGAGCGCGCCTGCATCCATATAGGACTTTGCGCGCTGTCCGAGCTCAGTGCCGTTTTTGACGGCGGCTCTGAGTGTCTCTCCGGTCGAGATCGTCGGGATATTGTAATTTGCTGAAATTCTTTCTGCCTGAGTGCCCTTACCGGCACCCGGTGCTCCCAACAGTATAATGTTCATATTTACCTATTATCCAAGGAAGCCCTTGTAGTTACGCATAGAGAGCTGTGCCTCGAGAGTGCGAATGGTCTCAAGCGCGACGCCCACAACGATAAGCAGTGAGGATCCGCCGAAGGCGAGGTTCCCCATATCGCTCGTGAATATAGAGACGAACATAGGCAGACATGCGACGATTCCGAGGAAGCCGGCACCGATGAGCGTCACTCTGTCAAGTATCTTCTTGATGAAGTCCGATGTAGGCTTACCCTGACGTATGCCGGGGATAGCGCCGCCGTTGCTTCTGATGTTGTTGGAAACCTCAACGGGGTTGAAGGTTATCAACGTATAGAAGTACGAGAAGGCTACAAGAAGGACAAGGTAGAGAACGATATACGTCCACGTGTCGGACTCGAAGAACTTGTCGATCACAAGGCCGAAGCCATGATCGGTCGACCAGCCCGCACTTTTTTCAAACATCGCATAGATCGTGGCGGGAACCGAAATGATCGAGCTTGCAAATATGATAGGCATAACGCCGGTCATATTCATCTTGATCGGAAGGTTCGTGCCCTGACCGCCGTACATCTTTCTTCCGACAACGCGTTTTGCGTACTGGATCGGAATTCTGCGCTCACTGTTGGTGAACCAGACCGAAAGGACGACGAGTCCTACGATACATACGAAATAAACGAGAGCCCATGCAAATCCCGCGCCGTCGAAGTTCTTAAGCGTGGAGTTCGACTGCTGGTAAATGAACTTGCTGACAAAAGCCGGGAATGCCCAACCGAGGAGCGTAACACCCATCGAAGGCAGACGCGAGATGATGTTAGCGAAGAGGACCATGGAAACACCGTTTCCGATGCCTTTGTTATCGACCTGTTCGCAGAGCCACATAATGATCGAAGCGCCGGCACAGAAGCAGAATATGATCACAAGGTAAACGAACCACTGCGGTGTTACCTTCGCATCATACTTCAGCCATCCGTTGCTTTCAAGAAGCGAGGTGTAGCCGAACGCGGTAATAGCCGAGAGAGCTATCGAAACGTAACGGGTGATCTCTTCGATCTTTTTTCTGCCCTTCTCATCCTTCGACATTTTCTCAAGCGGAGGAATGGCGATGGTAAGAAGCTGCATAACGATCTGTGCCGTGATATAGGGGTTAACCGACAGCGCAAACAGCGTAGCCTGAGCAAGGGCGCCTCCTGAGAGAACGCTCATGAAGCCGAGGACCGTGCCGCCGTACTGTGAGTTAAACGATGCGGTTACTTCGCTGCTGACGAATGGTACGGGAATGGAAGCGCCTAAGCGGAAAAGGATCAGTATCAGAAGGGTGAAGAGTATCTTTTTGCGGATATCCGGGACCTTCCAAGCGTTCTTAAGCGTCTTAAACATCTCATACCACCTCGGTCTTTCCACCTGCTGCTTCTATCTTTTCCTTTGCGGTAGCTGAAAAGACGGATGCCTTGACGGTGAGTTTCTTTGTAAGTTCGCCGCCGCCAAGCACTTTAAGTCCGTCAAGCTCTTTTCTGACGATCTTCTTTGCCATGAGGGTTTCGAGGTCAACGACCGCTCCGTCCTCAAACGCATTGAGTGCGTCCACGTTGACGATCACATAGTTAGTAGCCCACTTGTTGTTAAAGCCGCGTTTCGGGAGCTGTCTGTAAATCGGGAACTGACCTCCCTCGAAACCGGGGCGAACGTTGCCCGAGCGAGCCTTCTGACCCTTGTGACCCTTACCGGCGGTCTTGCCGTTACCCGATGCGGGGCCACGACCGACTCTGAAGGGCTTTTTTGCCGAGCCGACAGCGGGGCTGAGCTCATGAAGTTTCATTTCTTTCATTTTTCCGTCCTCCTCATACATTCTCGACTTTGACGAGGTGCGAAAGAACCTTGATCTTTCCGGCGAGAACCGCATCATCTGCAAGAGTCGCGCTGTCGCCGATCTTTCTCAGACCGAGGGACGCGGCGGTAGCTCTCTGATTGGGCTTGCTGGCGATCAGACTTTTTATAAGTGTAACTTTCTTCATTCCGCTGCCTCCTGTTAGCCCTTGACCTGATCGACGCTGATCTCGCGAGCTGCGGCGACCTCTTCAGCCGTACGGAGCTGCTTCAGACCTTCGATAGTGGCTTTTACCACGTTGGTCGGGTTATTGGTGCGCAGGCACTTTGCGCGAATGTTCTTGATACCGGCGAGCTGAAGGATCTTTCTGACCTTGTCACCTGCGATGATACCGGTACCGGGGGCGGCGGGCTTAAGCATAACCTTGCCGGCTCCGTAAACACCGATGACCTCGTGGGGGATCGTAGTTCCCTTCAGAGAGACGGTAATCATATTTTTCTTTGCGTCTTCGATACCCTTGCGGATGGCTTCGGGGACCTCAGCAGCTTTTCCGAGACCTACACCGATGTGTCCGTTTTCATCGCCGACTACCATAATTGCGGCAAATCTTGCGATACGGCCACCTTTAACGGTCTTGGAAACACGGTTCAGGGCAACCATATCTTCTCTGAGATCAAGGGTTGCCGGATCTAATCTTTTAGCCATGTTTTAACTCCTTAATTTGTTCAATGTGTGTTGAACAGTGTGCAAACCGGAAGCTCAGAACTTCAGGCCGCCCTCACGGGCACCCTCAGCGAGTTCCGACACACGTCCGTGATAGAGATAGCCGCCTCTGTCGAAAACGACTTCGGTGATTCCCTTAGCTTTTGCTCTTTCGGCGATGGTAGCGCCGACCTTCTTCGCGGCTGCCTTGTTGCTGCCGATGCCTTCGAAATCCTTTTCGAGCGTCGAAGCGGAAGCCAGCGTAACTCCTTTAACGTCGTCAATGATCTGGGCGCTGATGTTCGCGTTCGAGCGGTAGACGCACAGACGCGGACGCTCTGCGGTTCCGGAGATCTTGGCTCTGACTCTGACGTGTCTCTTAAGACGCGCGCGATTAGAATCTTTTCTCGTTATCATCTGATTCCACTCCTTTCATTATTTGCCCTTGCCGCCGGCCTTACCGGCCTTATGGCGTACACGCTCACCGGTGTATCTGACACCCTTGCCATGGTACGGCTCGGGCGGTCTCTTCGAACGGATGATCGCAGCCATCTGTCCGACAGCCTGCTTGTCGATACCCTTAACGACTACCGTGTTGGGGTTGGGGACTTCGAACTTGATTCCTTCGGGCTCGGTGATGTTTATTACATGGCTGTAGCCGAGGTTGAAGGTAATGGTCTTGCCCTGCTGTGCGACCCTGTAACCGACGCCGATGATCTCGAGCTGCTTGGAGTAGCCCTGCGTAACACCGACGACCATGTTGTTGAGGAGTGCACGGGTAAGTCCGTGAAGGCTTCTGTCTTCCTTATCATCGGACGGACGTTCGACGGTAAGTACATTTCCTTCCTGCTTAATGGTCATTCTGGGGCAGAGAGCCTCGGTAAGGGTTCCGAGGGGGCCCTTTACCGTGACGACATTATTGTCGGCGACGGTAACGGTAACTCCTGCGGGAACATGAACGGGCATTCTTCCTATTCTTGACATATCCGTTCCCTCCTTACCAGACAAAGGCGAGGACTTCG
>CALYSG010000022.1 GCA_945485605.1 uncultured Clostridia bacterium | reverse complement strand
CGATTTCACCGACGAGGCTGACATTTCTCCTGCCATAGTCGGTGATCCGAATGTCGGAACCGGCGACGGTTTGTCGGTATTGATTTCCGACTTCTTCTCGGACAATGACTGGAAAAAAGGTGTTGACTACCTTGTATACAAGAAAAACCAGATCCTGCTCGCACAGATCTATTCACCGGACGAGCTCGATCCCACATATACCGACAGAGTAAATCTAATAGACTCCGAATCCACGGATATCGCGGATTCGAAAAACATGAAGATCCGGATCAACAAGTCAATGCAGCTCGCATTCAGAGAAGCTGTGACCGCTTTCATTGCAGACATCACCGATTTTTGCAAGAGGCGTGATGCCGGATTTATTTCTCTGGATTGCGAAAAACCGATAGAAAATCAGCTGTTCTCCGAACTGCTGAAGCGAGGTACCGTATCGTGAGATTTCTCGTTCCCTTGGGGCTCCTCGGTCTGCTCGGAATTGTCGCGCTGATAATCATCTACATAATCAAACCGAATTTCCAGCAGAAGCTGATCTCCAGTACATTCATATGGAGATTGAGCCTTAAATTCAAAAAACGCAAGATCCCGATCAGCAGATTGCGCAACATCCTGCTCGTGATCTGCCAGATCCTTATCGTCGTTACGGCGTCGCTTATCCTCGCCCAAACGGTCGTAATGTTAAAAGAACAGCTTGAAAACCCCGAGTCGGTCATCATAATCGACTCCTCGGCAAGTATGCGTACCGGTTCGGACGACATAAGTCGCTACGAGCGTGCAGTCAACGAAGCCATAAAACAGGCCGAGTTGACATTTGACCGTAACGGCATAGTTTCGGTGATAATAGCCGATGACAAGAACACCTTCCTTGCCGAAAGAGCCTTCAGTGACAGCCGCGAAAAAGTCATCTCTGATATGAAGGCACTTATCGAGAGAGAAAGCGAAGAAGATGACATAGGGTGCTCCTATTCTTCATCCGATATTCAGTCAGCAGTAACGCTGTCCGACAATATCCTCAGTATAAACCCGGCAACAAGGATATTTGTATACACCGACAAACAATATGCAAATGTTTCGGAAAACGTAACCCTTGTCAATGTAGCGGAAAAAGATGAATGGAATGCGGCAATACTTAACGCTACCGCAGAATACGAGGATAACTACTACACGTTCCGCGTTCAGGTAGCCTGCTACGGACGCGACAGCGACATTGATGTGGAGCTTGAGATCTTCGGCGCCAACGCGGAAAACAGTGAAGATATCTCTGCGGGAAGCGTAACACTGTCCGAAAGCGTCAACTGCTCTTCGGATCAGATTTATACGATCGTCTTTAAGTACATACCCGAGGACGCAGAAGGAAGCACCGCAAATGCCGATGAATATGAAAAATCTCTGCCCGAAAACCACATCCTGCATACAGTGAGCAAGGACGAGCGCGTTTTCGCCTACCAGTCGATACATATCAGACTCGTTGACGCAGATGACTCAATGGCACTTGACAATAACTTTGACATTTACGGCGGAATGAAAGAGCTTATAAAGGTTCAGTATTACAGTGCCGGCACGGATCCGCAGACCGGCAAACCTTTACAGCCCAACATCTTCTTCCAGGAGGTGCTCGCCGCTCTGACTAAGATATACGCCGACAGATGGGATATTCAGGTCACAGAGATCAAAACCGGTAACGAATACGCCACCGAAGGCTTCGACTTCTACATTTTTGAACATACAATGCCCGAAACGCTTCCTACCGACGGGGTCGTGCTCCTGTCAGACATACTCTCGGCTCCGAAGGGCTCCGGACTGCGTGTCGAAAGCATCGTTGATATGAGCCGCAAGAGCGTATTCCTTGCCGCCGACACATCGCACCCGATACTTTTGAACACAGACCCCACAAACATTACGGTCAGCCGTTATACGAAGGTCGCATACGACTCAAATGAGTACACCTCACTTCTCTCCTATGCCGGCGATTCGATGTTTCTCGTCAGAAACGACGGCAAGGCAAGATTAGCCGTAATGTGCTTCTCTTTACACTATTCAAATCTACCGCTTCTCATAGACTTCCCGCTCATTATGTACAATATGTTCAACTACTTCATACCGACGACGGTTAACGGGAACTCGTTCGAGACTCAACAACCGTTTACATTGAATTGCCGTGGTAACACGCTCTCTGTAACCGGATACAATACAGATATCACACTCAGTGATTTCCCCGCTGAACTGAAGATGGATGTTCCCGGCACCTACGAGTTCAAACAGACGACATTCGCGGGTAAAGAAGTCAATGAAAAGATCTATGTGAGACTGCCGATGGCAGAAAGCAACATAACCGCGGTCGAGGATACGACACTCGTCGGACCTTATTATGAGGTCGATGAGAGCGAATTTTACAATGATCTTATGCTATGGATCGCCTGTGCCTTAGTTGCCCTCATATTGCTTGAGTGGTACCTGCAACACAAGGAAAGCAGTATATAAGGAGGGGTGATCAATATGCTGAAACTTACATTCACTTATCCTTGGCTCCTTCTGATATTCCTTTTCGGCGCCGGAATGACCCTGTTTTTATACTTCAGGCTGTCGAAAAAGTACAGAAAAACGCGCAACCGCATCACTTCAATGGTTCTTCACATCATAGTATTGGCTCTCGCGGTCATGACATTGGCGGGGGCGATGTTCACCCTGTCGCTTCCGAATAAAGACAACCAGATAATACTCCTCGTGGACGTTTCAGATACGTGCGAAGCCTCGGTAGATCAACGAAATGATTTTATCGAAACGGTTCTCAGAATGGGGCAGTACGACGGCTACAATATAGGAATCGTTACATTCGGCTTCGATCAGGTATATGCAGTCGAGCTTACCGATAAAGTGAATACTATCATGAAAAAGTATGAGTCAGCCGAGCTTCCGGACACAAGTGCTACCGACATCGCGTCAGCGCTCACATATGCGGCAAGCCTGTTCACCAACCCGGAGACTTCAAAGATCGTACTCGTTACCGACGGTAAAGAAACGGACAACTCGGCAAATTCGGTCATCCGCGCTATCGCGGCTCAGGGAATATCGGTCGATATAGCCAATATCGCTTCCTCCTACGGAGAAAAAGATATGCAGTTCATCGGCACGGTTTTCCCCGAATACCACCTTACACCCGGCGTAGAGATCCCGCTTTCCGTAACACTTGATTCAGGATATGAAGGCAGCGTCAATGTCGAGCTCTTTGATAACGGCGTCTCGGTCGGAAACCAGAGCATTGATGTGGCGAAGGGCGCGCAGAACGTGATTTTCCGTCACACCTTCGAGGGATACGGACTTCACAGCCTGACCTTCACTCTCAAAGCAGCCGATGACTCGGTCGAGGCGAACAACACATACCACACCTTTGTAAACCTTGAGCATTACAATAAGGTGCTGATCCTTGAACAGAAGGACGGCGAGTCGGAAAGGCTCAAAAACCTTCTCTCGACAAAGGAGAATGACTATGTTGTTACCGTCATGAACATAAAGTCGGATGAGAATGTTCCCGCGACGCTTGAGGATCTGCGCAAGTTTGATCAGGTGATCCTCTGCAATATCGCAAATGCCGATATGCCCGAAGGGTTTGATCAGATCCTCTACAAATACGTCAACGAATGCGGAGGCGGACTTCTCACCGTCGGAGGTGCTGACGAAAATCCAGAGGCAACCGGCGAAAACGATAAGTATGTCGCTCACTCGTACAAACGTGAGGATATGCTGAACACCCTTTACCAGGAGCTTCTGCCAATACAGGCGATAAACTATACTCCCCCCGTGGCGGTCATAGTAATAGTCGACCGTTCGGGATCTATGGGAGCGACCGACCCTGTCACCGGCGGTACTTATTACGATCTCGCTCTCTCGGGAGCTAACTCGTGCCTCAGTGCTCTTACGGAAAGAGACTACTTCGGACTTATGACTCTCGACAGTAACTACGAAACCATACTTCCTCTGACCCCGCGTACGCAGGAATCAAAGATAGTCAAGGCGATAAACTACGCCCGCGAGCTCGGCCCCACCGGCGGCACGGTCTTCACCGGAGCAATAGAGCGTGCGAGCCGTGCCCTTCTCTCGGTAGAAGTCGCGAGAAGACACGTCATAATCGTCACAGACGGTCAGGTGCCGAAGGAGCAGGAGGAAGAATACCTTGCAGACATCGAGTATTACCACAACACATTCGGTATAACCTATTCGGTCGTAGGCATCGGTGTCGCGGAAAACAGCGCAGCCGCAAAGCAGATGGCTCTCGCCTGCGAAAAGGGCAAGGGAAGACTTCACGCCTTCACAGACGTGGAATCGACCGTAACCCGCATGCGTGAGGACCTTAATGCAAAGGAGATCAAAGAGGTCAACTACGAAACATTCTTCCCCTTTGCGGTTGATCCTCTATCCCCTCTCTTCGCGGGAGTGGAAATGAAAAAGACGGACAGCGGTCAGTCTAATAACAAGATCAATTCGTCTCTCGAAGGCTTCTTCGGAGTAAAGGTCAAATCAAACGCGACTCTCGTGCTCAGCGGAGACTTCGGTGTACCGCTCTATGCTCAATGGAAAGTCGGAAAGGGCAACGTCGGAAGCTTCATGTGCGACCTCAACGGAACATGGTCGTCGGACTTCTTCCCCGCATCCCAGACGGTAGATACGGCGGGACAACGCTTCATACTCAATGCCATATCGGCGCTTCTCCCGATCGAGCCTATCAGACAGAACGAGATATCTGTCGGTATCAGCAGTCAGAACTACACAAATCAGCTCAGCATCTTTACAAACCTAAACGAGGGTGAAAAGATCATAGGTCAGATCGTCGATCTTTCCGACCCCGAAGGAACACCGGTAGCTCTTGAGCAGGTCACAGTTCCCGCCGAGGGAAAGAAACTTACCTCGCTCTCCTGCTACGTTACGTCGGCTCTCGATGCCTCAAGCAATTACAGCCGCTGTAAATTCGTTATCAAGGAAGGCGGAACCTACCTTGTAACCGTTAAAAAGGTAAATGCGGAGGGTAATGTAATTGCCGAGCTTTCAACCTACCAAGGTTTTGCATACTCAGATGAGTACAATACCGATATAGTTGCCACCGATATCGAGCTCGAAGAAAAGCTCTCGAATATCGCGTCTTACGGAAACGGTGCAATTATAGAAGACCTTTATGAGCCGAACGAGATCTTCGCAAAATTCGTAACCACAATCGAAAGATCATTTGATCCGAGATTCCTCTTCATGATACTTGCGATCGTTCTCTTCGTGACCGATATAGCGATCCGTAAGTTCAGATTCAAATGGCCGCACGAAATAATACGCGACAGGCGTAACGGCGCCGCCGGCAAGAAAGGAGGATCCGGCAAATGAAAAAAATACTGTTGTCAGCAGCGGGAGTTGCACTGATCCTCCTTCTGCTCCTAACTCTAACCTCCTGTGAGGACGGACTGAAGGCACCGACGGGGCTTTCTGTCGATGTGGAGAATGTCCTGACTTGGGAACAGGTAGACGGTGCCAGAGCCTATGTCGTAAGGATCAAGGATTCGGAGGGTAACGAGACCTTCAGTAAAAAAACGAAGAAGCTCAGCTATTCCCTCTCCGACCTCAAAGAAGGCGATTACGAAATAAGCATTCAGGCAACGGGAAAGAGTGACGACGACGGGGTATCCGAATGGTCAACCGCTCTGAAATTCCACCGCAACTACGAAACGGGATGTGTTTACGAGCTGATAAACAACAATTCCGAATACCGCATAGCAAAGGCGGGAAGCGCCTCGGGAAAAGTCATAATAGAGGATATCTACCGCGGAAAACCGGTCACTTCCATAGGAGACGATGCCTTTAAGGGCAACAAGAACATCACAGAGGTCGTTCTCGGCAAAAATGTCCGCGAAATAGGAGAAAACTCCTTCTACAACTGTCTTAACCTCGTATCATTGGAGCTTCCCGACGGGATCACGAAGATCGGCGATTCGGCATTTCAGGGTTGCCGTTCCCTCGAAAAGGTAAACATTCCGAAGGGCATCAGCGTTATTCCCGAGTATTGCTTCGCCTATTGCCGTTCGCTGAGTTCGATAACGATCGACGACAACATAACGACGATAAGCCAGTGGGCGTTCAACGGCACGGCACTGAAGAGCGTCGTCATTCCCGACAGCGTCACAAGCATCGGAGAGCTGGCTTTCGCAACTATAACCAGCCTTGAAGAAGTAACGATAGGCAAAAACGTCGTCACAATAGGAGACAGTGCCTTCCGTGAAAATCCGGTTCTGGAACGTGTCACGTTTGCCGAAGGCAGCAGACTCGAGACGCTCGGCAGCTACTGCTTCAGATCGAATCCTATGCTCAAGTCCGTCTCCCTTCCCTCGACCGTCAAGGACATACAATTAGCGTGCTTCTATGATTGTCCGATGCTCGAGAGCGTCTCGATACCCGATGAAATACAGCACATCGGTACCCGCGCATTCAACGCAACGAAGATCTTCACCGACTCGGAATCCGACTTCGTATACGTCGGGAAATGGCTTGTTGCGGTCAAAAACCTCAACAGCGTCGTGAATATTACCAAAAACGATATAAGACCCGGCACCCTCGGTATCAGCGACAGCTGCTTCAAGCAGGCTCCGCTTCTTGAGACAGTCCAACTTCCCGATTCTATAAAAACAGTCGGCCGATATGCTTTCGCTCAGGCATATTTGCTCACGAAATTCGAAGCAGGTTCAGACCTTGAGATCCTTCAGGAAGGCGCATTCAACGCCTGCACAACACTGATAACCCTTAATCTGAACGATTCTCTTAAGGTGATAGAAAAATACACCTTCCTCGCCTGCACCATGCTTGACAACAACGCCCAACGCTCGATCATACCGAAGTCGGTAGAACGCATAGGTGCTATGGCATTTATGAACACTCAGCTCTGGTCGACTCCCGACGAAAATCATATCATCTACGCCGGAAGCCACAGATCAGCATGGGTCGTGGGATACGATACTGAGACTCCGATCGGCAGCGCAAAGCTGAAATCCGGAGTTGTCGGTATAGCTGATTACGCATTCCAGGACTGTACGACCGTTACCTCGCTCGAGGGACTCAGCTCGTGCCTTTATATAGGCGTCGGGGCTTTCTCAGGCTGTGAGAAGCTTGAAGCCGTATCACTTCACCCGAGGATAACGGAGATAAAAGACCTTACATTCTATAAGTGCTCAAGCCTTTTCAAGATCTCCTTCCCCACGATGCTCGAATCGGTCGGTGTCGGAGCATTCTACAAGTGTACAAACCTTTCCGAGCTGGATTTTTCAACAACTATAAACTTTAAAAAGATCTCTCAATTCGGCTTCTACGGTTGCCAGAATCTAAAAACGATCGAATTCGGCGACGACAGCCCTCTTGAAGACATCGGCGAATGTGCATTTATGTACTGTTCCAGCCTCGGAGAAATAAAGATACCCGTCGGGATCAAGGAAATAAAGGATTACACATTCTCTCACTGCAGGGCGTTGCAATCATTCACAGTAACGATTCCCGAGGAAGGCAATGTTCCCGAGGGCTACACAGGAATCACAAAAATAGGCATGTGGGCATTCTACAAATGCTACAATCTCAGGGAAGCGATCATTCCCGATACGGTCGAGAGTATCGGAGAACGGGCATTCTATAAGTGCAATAATATTAAAACACTGAAGCTCGGCAGTTCGGTCAAAAGCATCGGCGATTATGCCTTCTACAAGGCAGCGTCTGTCAAGTCCCTTCATATCCCCGATTCTGTCGTCAGCATAGGTCAGTTTGCATTCAGAGGTTTAGTCAGACTGAATTCGGTAATCATTCCGAAATCGGTGGAGACCCTCAATGTGAACGCATTCTACGGATGCAATAGCGCCACCTTCTACGTCGAGGACGGCACTGATACGGAAGGATGGAATCTCCGTTGGAATTCCTCGAACCGCCCGGTTGTTTACGGCGCAGTCCTCTCGGAAGACGGAACCTATGTTTCAGGGATAAAAGTTGCCGAAAAGGCAATTGACAATCCGATAAACCTTTCAAACAGCATGATCACACCGATTACTCCCCCAGATCGCGAAGGGTACAGTTTCTCTCGTTGGCAGCGCGCTGACGGGACTTTCCTCAACACCTACGAGATACCTGACGAATCCGCGGGAAGCGTCCTGACTGCAGTCTGGAAGGCTTCCGAGTAAAAATATCCGATCCGGAGACTCATCCGAAAGGTTGAGTCCTCCGGATCGGTGTCCGAATCCGAATCCCACCCGTACGCCTTACGGGTAAAGATATATCGGTATATTCGAAATCAATATAGGAGGCTTTCGTAAAACGAAAGTAAAATTTATGAAAAAAATTCGCATTTTAGTCCTGTTGCTGTGCGTATCCCTTCTGCTTATCGGGTTACTCACAGCGTGCACGACACCGAACACTCCTCCGACCCCCGGCACCGAAACGGCAGAAAAGGTCAAGGTCACGATGGTCGGAAACAACGGTAATGCTGACACCGTCAGCGAAGTCGAAAAAGGCAAGTCATTCAGCCTTCCGACTCTTACCCGCGACGGCTACGAATTCGCCGGTTGGTACACCTCCGCCGATTTCGGAGGCTCACCCGTAACATCGGTAAGCCCGAGTGCCGATACCACAGTATACGCAAAATGGAATAAGCTATACATACTCACGCTTGAGCTTGACGGCGGTAAGCTCGGAACGACGAGCTTTACCCTTAAAGCGGGCGAAAAGCTACTTGACAAGGTCGCATCTCTTACCCCCGAAAAGGAAGGCGCCATCTTCGGAATGTGGACTCTTGACGGTAAGGAGCTCACTTCCGACGCCGTTATGGGCGAGGCTGACGTAACCCTTGTCGCAAAATACAAGGTCAAATACACCGTTGAGATCTTCCTTCAGAACGCTGCACTCACCGGCTACGATAAATCGTCCGAAACCGTTGACGGTTACGCATACGTCGGTGAAGACTTCAAATCCGAACATACAATAGAAGGATATACCGAGGTCAAAAAGGCAGACAGCGTAACTCAGCTCGTTATCTCCGATGACACATCGAAAAATGTTTTCAGACACTATTTCGATAAGACTACATACTCGATAACCTTCGTATCCAACTATCCGGACGGCTCCGCCGACCAGATGAAATCCGAAAAATTCGTCTACGGCACAAAGACAAAGCTCCCCTTCGTCACCTTTGATGCTGACGGCTACTACCTTGAGGGCTGGTCGCTCGAAAAAGGCGGCGCAGTAAAATACTTCTCGCACATCATGGACGGCAGTCTCTATAACGCTGCGCCTCACGAGGTCGAGGAGCTAACGGTTGACGGGAACATAACTCTCTATGCCGTATGGAGCAAGGGCTACACCGATCTCTTCGGCGGCGCCGACGTTCTCTATGTCGCAAACGGTGAGAAGAACACGGTCTACCTATACCGCGCCGGACTCTACTTCAAGGGCGTCCTTACCGGCAATACCTTCCTCTTCCCCGACGCAGGCACCTCCTTCCCCGAGGGATGCGTCAACTCGGACGGCAAGACCTTCCTTTTCTGCAATACCGCCCGTGAAGAGGTCCCTATGACCCTCTTCAGAATAGGCAAGGGGCTTGACGAATCGGTAAAGCTCTATTTTGACAAGGCAAACGGCGTAACCTACAGTGAAAAGGATACCTTCGGTACGAATGATTCAAAAGGTGAATTCTTCTTCGACGAAAACGGCTATATGGTCGCAACCTTCACAAGCGGACTGCTTAACGGACAGACGATCACGTTCGTCGTCGGTCAGGTAACCGTCAACAATCAGAAGGTAGCGGCTTTCCAGATCAGAAACGAGGAAGAAATCAGCCTCGGTCAGATCCTCTCCTTCGTCGTCAAGAACGGAAAGATCGACGTGAACACCGACGACAAGGGCAACCCCGTCGGCGATCTTACACTGAACGGCTTCGGTACCGCGCTTTACAATACCGGAAGTCAGACCTCGTCGTTCTATTATACCTACGACAAAGAGGGTAAGACAATAACCCTTACCACCAGCCAGGGCCAGCAGGCGGGTATTCTCAAGCTGATGACGGTCGACGGTAAGCTCGGATATATGATCTACAATAAGAGCAACGACGTCGAGTTCACTCTTGACGACGGATCGACTCTTAAGCTCGACGGTATCGTAACCGCGACCTATACAAAGGGTGACACAGTTCTTTCGGGATTCTTTAAGACCGAATCATCCGCATTCGGCGGCACGATCCTCTCGTTCACCGACGGAAACGGAACACTTCACAAATTTAAGCTCACAACGAAGACCGAAGACGTGATAGTCGACGATAAGACAGAGAAAAAGACGGTCTATGTTGCCGAGGTCCTCAGCCCCGACTACGAGGAATTCTACTACAAGGATTCAGCCGGCACATACTACGCTCCTCTCTTCGTATTCGACAGCAAAACAACGGCGTTCGTATACGGCTACAACAGCAAGAAGGAATACCACAAGATCGCATACGGTACTCTTACCTATAACGAAAGCACCGGTACTTACACCTTCAATGTAACCGAGACCTACACTCTTCCCGAAGGCACCGAGCCGATCTTCACTACCCCGATCGACTTCTCACAGGTCAGATCGTGCGTGATGATGTTCGACAAGGTAACCTCAAAGTACAAGGTCAACTTCTGGTTCAGTTACTCCGGCGATGTCGAAACGACCGAGCTCTCAAAGGTATACACCGGTAAGAACGGAGAAAAGCTCACAATCGTCGGAGGATTTGCGATCTATACCGCGAACGGCGAGAACAAGTTCGGAACCTACACCTCAAAGGAAGGGAACCCGCTGTCAAGCGCAACCTTCACCGACGGTACGACTCTCTATTTTGAGGTCAACACGGAAGACAACAGCTTTGAGGCTTACAAGAACGCAACACTGGTCTACTACCCGGTCGGAAAAGACGGGAACATTCAGAAGGATCGCGGAATCATAATCGACTACAAGGGCAACATAAAATACAGCATCGTAGTGGTCGAGGGTGATACAAATAAAATCGTCGATTACACCGGTAAGCTGATAAATTCGGGCGAGACCTCGCTCACCGGCTTCCCCGTATTGATCTTTGAGTCGGACGATAAGGACGAGGCTACCGGCAAACCCGTCATCAGCTTCAAATTCATCGACCGCTCTTCTTCAAGCGCAAATTACATCTTCATTTATGATGAAGAGTACGACGGAACATTCACCTCAGTCAATAAAAAGAACGGCGTTCTGATGCTCGACGGCTTCGGCTTCGTGGCTACATACACAGACAGCGAAGGTAATGATCTCATCGGTATGTATCAGAAGAACGGCAACAACGTAACACTTTCCGATTCCGGCACAGGCAAGACCTACAATTTCTATATCGACGGCACGACCTGCGCTCTCCGCGGAGGTGAGTACGGAAAGACCTACTTGATGATGGACAATCAGGTTTTCGACGGTCTCTACGCGACTCTCGACGGTCTCGGCGGTGCAAAGATATTTAAGGTCAAGCTGGTAGACGACAAGTCGGTTCAGGACTTCGTAGACGAGAATGCCACTTACACACTCAACGGCGATTACATCACCCTTCTCTATAAAGACGGAAGCAAAGAACATACCGTCAACGCAAAGATGGGCAGCGTCAAGAGCGGAACAAATTATCTTAACGCGCTCCACACCCTCCATGACGAGGTAGTTCACGCTTACGTAAATGAGGAAGACTGGTCGGTACTCCGTATTCACAACGACGGAACGGCTACAAAGCACCTCATGAACGGTCAGATCGAGAACGGTACCTACTCGCTCGTCACCGAATCGCTCCTCTACTACGTAAACGAGAGCGGCACGGAAGCCTTCATCTACGTCTACGATACCGAAAAGGGAACGGCTACTCCCCGCTCCTACACCGCAATCGGATACTTCACGAAGGATCTCGGCTCCCTGCTCTTCTCCGAATACGGATTTGCCATATTCAACAACAGCACCAGATACTACTACACCGTTGAAAACGGCAGGGTAACTCTGTACCACCTCGATGAAAGTGCCGAAAACCGCAACAGATACGGATACGTCGAGGAAGACTTCGGCGAGCTCAGCGATGTCAAGGAATACAACGGCGAAACCTACTACAAGAACGACGGCTTCGCTATCACCTTTGTCAGAGAGGAAGACACAAAGAACGATTATCCCCTTCTTACCGATGCCGAAAACGCGGTTTATAAGGCTCTTGAAACCCTTAAGTTCGCCCCCACCGGAAATGACACATTCTCTGTCACGGGTCAGGTAACCCTTGACGGTAAGAACAGGACCTGCTACGTTGTCAGAACGGTCGAAGACGGCAAGACGAAAATGTACATAAGACTCGGCTACTACTATTTCAATATCGAGATCAATTATCAGGGCGACGGAGTCGGAAGTGCCGCAAAGAGTACCTACAAGGTCACGGGTCTCACCTATATCAACACGCTGCCCTCGTATCAGTACCTAACCTATCTCTATTACTTCTACCAGATGATGGGTTCGTCTGCAGCACAGTTCCCGAACCAATTCGGCAATGTCTCGATCTGCGTCGATTTTGACAAGGACGGAAAGGTAACCGAATCCTACCTGAACGCTGAGTTCGGTAAATACTCCGAATACTACTACAGCGACGGAAGCCTAATCACGAAGCTCGACAGAGTTCCGCTCGTCGCGCTCGGCAACAACTTCTACCGAGCCGATTTCACGGGAGAAGACGGATATAAGTATTCGCTGATCTTCACCTACTCAAACTTCTCGGTATTCAATGCGAACGGCTACCGCGTATATGTTCTCACACGTGAAGAGACCGTAAAAGCGAACGACGGCTATGAGGTCACGGTCTCGCGCGTGATAGCATCCGAGGCAGGCTATTCTGCGGGAACTTACTTCACATTCGGTCTCGCAAAAGATGGCGTAGAGATTGACTCCTATAACGTGATGCTTAACGACGGTAAACTCTTCTACATCGTAAGAACGACCGATGAAACCGGAAAGATCGTTTCGACCGATTACTATCAGCTCGACCTCACGGAGAAGTCCTCCGGAAGTCTTGAAGGCGAGGGAGAAGGAGAAGGCGAAGGCGAAAATACAGAAAACAAGGCCCTTCCGGTTTACGAAAGCGCCACTGTCACGAAGTACACTGCCGAGACGGTTTATACCGAAGACGGCAAGTATTTCGTCGATATCCTACCGGAAAACAAGGTTCTGCTCATGGGCAGCGAAGGCGACAAGGACAGCGCGGGTAAAATCACCTACAAGTCTATCCTTATAACCGAGTGCACCTACGATGCCGAGAGCAACACCTACACTCTCAAGGATACCGACAACAACACCTATACGGTAACGGTTACAGACGGCAAAGCAACAGTCACCGTCACGGCGGCTGAAGGCAATAACGCCTGACCAAACCGAAACCAAGATCAAAAACCCGGGCTGCCCGAATGGGCAGCCCGGAATTTATTTGTTCAGTTAATTGAATCGGCATCAAGGGTGAACATCGACGCCACACGCTCGGCAAGCACCGGGTGATCGCGCAGCTCGGGGTCGGCTTCGATCAATCTACCCGCCTCGGCGAATGCCGCCTTAAGAAGCCCTGCATCGTCGCAAAGATCTGCAAGACGGAATTTCACGCCGCCATGCTGACGGATAGTGTCATCCTCTCCGCGCAAAAAGTCGCCGGGACCGCGCATAGTCAGATCCTTCTCGGCAATGGCAAAGCCGTCGTAGGTATTCTTCATTGTGCTAAGGCGTTCCTTAGCATTCTGAGGGCAATCCTCAAGGTGCTCGCCGCCGTACACAAGGATGCAGTATGACTTACGGTTCCCTCTTCCCACGCGTCCACGCAGCTGATGAAGCTGTGAAAGCCCGAAGCGTTCGGCGTTCTCGACTATCATAAGGCAGGCATCGGGAACGTTGACCCCGACCTCGATCACCGTAGTCGAGACAAGTATCTGAACCTTTCCCGCGGCAAAGCGCTTCATAACATCGTCCTTTTCGCGGCTCTTCATCTTCCCGTGAACGAATGCAGAGGTGAACTCGGGAAATTTCTCGGCTATCTCCGCCGCATATGCCACGGCAGCCTTAAGAGGGGGTGCCTGATCGGCTATGATCCCATTTTCCGACAGCTCAGCAAGCTCTACTTCACCCGCTTCGGACTCGCGTTCCTCAACTGCCGGACAGACGATATACACCTGTCCGCCCGAGGTGACGTTCTTCTTTATAAAGGCATCGAGCCGCTCTCGGTAACTCCCGTCAACAGCGAAGGTATCTACTCTCTGTCGCCCCGGCGGCATCTCATCTATAACGGTCATGTCAAGGTCACCGTAAAGCGCGAGCGCAAGCGAGCGCGGGATCGGCGTCGCGCTCATGACCAGCGTGTGCGCGTGTCCGCTCTTCCCCGCGAGCGCCGCACGCTGAGCTACGCCGAAGCGATGCTGTTCATCGGTCACGACAAGCCCGGGGGACGCAAAGCTCACACCTTCTGACAGCAGAGCCTGCGTCCCTATCACGGTGTCAAGCTCTCCCGAAGACAGCGCATCGTATATCTTCTTCTTTTTGGCGGGCGTTGTCGCACCGACAAGAAGCTCGCATGATATTCCGAGCCGTGAAAAGAGCGGCTCAAGGTCACAATAATGCTGACGCGCAAGTATCTCTGTCGGAGCCATCAGCGCCGCCTGCCGTCCGCTTCTTACCGCGATAAACATAGCGGCAGCGGCGCAAACCGTCTTTCCACAGCCCACATCGCCGACGATGATCCGGCTCATAGGGCTGTTTTTCGCCATATCTGAGGCAATATCGTTTACGGCTCGTCTCTGGGCTCCGGTGAGCGCATATGGCAACAGAGCCTCAAGATCTGCCGTGCTGCCGTTCACACAGGCGGGAGCACCGCTTTTTACCCTTCTCTTTCTCGTGATCGAGATGCCGAGCGCAAAGTTGAAAAATTCGTCGAATATAAGCCTCTTTTTAGCTGCCGCAAGATTTTTGAAGCTCTCGGGACAGTGGATATTCTTTATGGCAAAGTTAAGAGTGCAAAGCCCGTTTGCTATCCTTATCTCATTCGGCATAAAATCGGGTATCTCGTAACCGCAGAGTGCCTGCGCCGCCGCCACACTGTCGGATATCTGCTTTTGCGACACGCCGTCGGTAAGGCGGTAAACGGGAAGCAGATCGCGCAAAGGTCTGTCCTCATACCATGGCTCGAACGCCGGAGATGACATAACATAATGATTTCCCGCCTTCTCTACCTTTCCGTAGAATCTGAAGGTCGATCCGAGCGGAAATTTATCACGCAGAAAATCCTGATTGAAAAAGGTGATCTCGGCGAAGCCCGAATCATCGTAAGCCTTGAATTTCAAGAATGTCATTCTTCGCGAGCGAAGGCGAACGACCTTTGGAGATGTCGCCACCGTAAGGATCACCGCGTGCTTGGCATCGGGATCGGTTATCTCGGACAGCAGTTCTATATTCCCGCGATTCTCGTATGCACGCGGAAAATCGAAGAGAAGGTCTCCGACAGTTCTTACCCCGAGCCTTGAGTATGCTGCGGCTCTCACGGCTCCGATACCTTTAAGCTTCGTCACGGGCAGAGCAAATACATTATCGTTCATCGCTATCACCTTCTTTCGCATTTTCCGTAATAATTATAAACTGTCGCGTTTGTTTTGTCAACCGCGTCTTGACATCGGAAAAAGGCGTGGTATAATGAATACGGCAGCAAAAAAATAACGGAGGCAAAAATATGTCAAAAGGTCTTATAGTGCTCGACCCGGGGCACGGAGAGAAGGGCAACCCGCACCCAACGCGCGAGGGCTTCTACGAGGGAACGCAGAATTTCATTCTCGGTTGTCACCTTCGCGACGAGCTTGAGTCTCGCGGATTTGAGGTCAAGATGACCCGTGAAAAGGTCACTGATGACCCGTCTCTTCAGGAGCGCGGTCAGCTCGCGGGAAAAAACGGCGCGATACTTTTTCTGTCGCTACATTCAAACGCTCCCGGCACGGAAGCGGGAGACAGGTACTCAAAGATCCGCGGTGCCGAGACATTCTACTCGGTGACCGATCCCGAACGTAACGCCGACCTTGCGTCAAGGCTCACCGAGGCGGTCGTCAAAACAATGGGGACCTCCGATCGCGGAATAAAAACCCGTCGACACCCCGATAACGAGGACTGGGATTACTACGGCGTGATCCGAGCCTCGGCACAGTCGGGATGCAAGACCGCGTTACTCATAGAGCACGGATTTCACACGAATCCGGAGGATTCGGCGTTCCTGCAGAGCGACGAGTGCCTATCAAGGCTCGCCGCTTCCGAGGCTGAGGTCATAGACAAGTTCTTCTCATAAAAAATCGCGGATGCTTCGGCATCCGCGATTTTTTTGGTCATTTCGACTTTTTGTTATTCTTTTCCTTCTTATCTTCCTTCCGAGACCTTCACCCTGCCCGCCAACGTGTTCAACATAGGCAAAAGCCCGCTCAGG
>CALYSG010000021.1 GCA_945485605.1 uncultured Clostridia bacterium | reverse complement strand
ATGCTTACGAAAAGTTCATCGGGAAACGTGAATGCCCGATATTCGAAAATTTTATACCCGGAGATAAAGACGATGCCGAGAAATGATTATAAGAGCCTTCCGACAGAGATGATAAACCCGAGGACCCTCCATATTGATAAAATGTCAACCGAGGAGATGATGAGGGTAATCAATGAGGAGGATGCTAAAGTCTCGGCGGCGGTGAGAGAGGAGATCCCCGCGATCGCCGCCGCGGTCGACGCTGCCGCCGCCTCGTTCAATAATGGCGGAAGACTCATTTATGTCGGCGCGGGAACATCGGGAAGGCTCGGCGTTGTCGACGCGTCCGAATGTCCTCCGACATACGGGGTAAGTCCCGATCTTGTCCGCGGTATTATCGCCGGGGGAGACATGGCTATGTTCCGCGCCGTCGAGGGAGCCGAGGACAGCGAGGATATGGGCAGAAAAGCCGTTGAAGAAGAAAATGTGAGTGCTTCCGATACTGTTGTGGCGCTTTCGGCTTCGGGCGGGGCTCCTTTCTGTATCGGTGCCCTTAAACGTGCCAAAGAGCTCGGCGCGGTTACGGTAGCCGTTGCCTGCAATCGGAATGGCGCCATGCTGTCCTTCACAGATATTAAGATAGTTCCCGAGGTTGGACCCGAGGTGATCCAGGGCTCGACTCGAATGAAGGCGGGGACGGCACAGAAGCTCGTTCTCAATATGATATCGACCGGGGCTATGGTGAAGACCGGGAAGGTCTACGGCAACCTTATGATAAACGTCGCACCGACAAATGAAAAGCTCCGCGAGAGGGCAATCGGTATCATTATGAAGATATCCGGCTGCGACCGCGCGAGTGCCGAATCGGGACTTGACCGTTGCGGATCGATACGCGGTGCGCTTGATGAAATGGGAATAAGATAAGGAACAGAGTTTCCTTGCCTGAGAAGGGCGGGAAACTCTTTTTCATGTTTTCCTTTACAAAACGCGGGCGATATGATATAATTTTAACAGAAACAAAAAAGGAGGCTTATAATATTATGGAAATCAAAGAGATACTTTCGCGCTGTGATCACACCTTGCTCGCCCAGACCGCGACGTGGGAGGATATACGTGCGATATGCGATGACGGAATGAAATATCATACGGCATCGGTATGTATTCCGCCCTGCTATGTGAAAAGGGCAAAGGAATATGTCGGAGACAGGCTTGCAATATGCACCGTCATAGGTTTTCCGAACGGCTACAACACGACCGCGGCGAAGGTGTTCGAGACATCCGACGCCGTCGATGCCGGAGCCGACGAGATAGATATGGTGATAAATCTCGGCGCTCTGCGCGAGGGCAACGACGCCTATGTGCTCGACGAGATAAAGGCGATAAAAACGGCATGCCGCGGCAAGCTGCTCAAGGTCATTATAGAGACCTGCCTTCTGACCGAGGATGAAAAGATCAGAATGTGCCGGATCGTCACCGAGTCGGGCGCCGATTATATAAAGACCTCGACCGGCTTCTCAAAGGGTGGTGCGACTCGCGAGGATGTAAAGCTTATGCGTGAGTACAGCGGCGAGAATGTGAAGGTCAAGGCGGCAGGCGGTATCGCCGACCTTAAGGACGCGGAGGACTTTATCGCACTCGGAGCCGACAGACTCGGCACGAGCCGCGTCGTAAAGGCTGTCAAATCGCTCGAAAACAACAAATAAATCTTAAGAAAAGGAGCAAAATATGTCAATTCCGACACCTCATATTACGGCAAAAGAAGGGGATTTCGCGAAGACGGTGCTTATGCCCGGCGATCCTCTGAGATCCAAATTTATCGCCGAAAACTTTCTTGAAAACGCGACTCTTGTGAACAACGTCAGGGGAGTTCAGGGCTATACGGGATACTATAAAGGTAAGCGCGTGTCTGTCATGGCGTCCGGAATGGGTCAGCCGGCGATAGGAATATATTCCTACGAGCTCTTCAACTTTTACGGAGTCGAGAGCATCATCCGCGTCGGCTCGTGCGGTTCTTTCGACCCGGATCTCCATATCCGGGACATAATAATCGCAATGGGTGCATGCACAAACGGCAACTACGCGATGCAGTACCGTCTGCCCGGGACATTCTGCCCGATAGCCGACTTTTCGCTCGTACGCCGCGCGGCGGACGAGTGTGAAAAGCTCGGACTTAACTATAAGGTAGGCAACATATTCTCGTCCGATACCTTCTATGACGACGCAAATTCCGGGCTTGAATGGGCGAAGATGGGTGTCCTCGGTGTAGAGATGGAATCTGCGGCTTTATATTGCAACGCCGCAAGGGCAAAAAAGAAGGCGCTCTGCATTTGTACGGTAAGCGATTCGTTGGTCGCTCCCGAGATCACGACTGCTGAGGAAAGGCAGAATTCCTTCACATCAATGATGAAGGTAGCGCTTGAGATAGCGGAGGCATGACACCTATGGGAAATAGAGTTTTTATTATCGTGCTTGACAGCATGGGTATCGGGGAAGCACCCGATGCGGCGCTGTTTCACGATGAGGGGAGCAATACTCTCGGTGCAATAAGGAATGATCCGTGCTTTGATTGCCCGAACCTTGCCTCGCTCGGGCTCTTCAATATAGAGGGCGTGGGAGGAGGCGTTAAGTCTCCCTCGGCCTGCTTTGCGAGAATGACGGAGGCTTCGATGGGCAAGGATACGACGATCGGACACTGGGAGATCGCGGGACTTATCTCGAAGGACCCTCTGCCGACCTATCCGAACGGATTCCCGGAGGAAATTATTGACGAGTTTTCACGCCTGACGGGAAGGGGAGTGCTATGCAATCTGCCTTATTCGGGGACTGACGTTATACGCGATTACGGACGCGAGCACCTTGCTACCGGTAAGCTGATAGTCTACACCTCTGCTGACAGCGTTTTTCAGATAGCCGCGCACGAGGACCTTGTGCCGGTCGATGAGCTCTACCGTTACTGCGAGCTTGCGCGTCAGCTCCTTGTCGGCAAACACGGCGTCGGAAGAGTCATAGCGAGACCCTTCACGGGTGATTGGCCCTATCAGAGAACGCCGCGCAGACATGATTTTTCGCTTGAGCCTCCCGAAAAGACTATGCCGGATCTTGTGAAGGAAGCCGGACTTGCGAGCATTCCGGTCGGGAAGATATACGATATTTTTGCCGGAAGAGGTATGACCGAGTGCAATCGCACCCTAAATAACGACGACGGCATGGATAAGGCCATTGCTATCGCAAATAGGGATTTTTGCGGGCTTTGCTTCGTGAATCTCGTCGATTTCGATATGACCTACGGTCATAGAAACGATGTGCCGGGATACGCTGCCGCGATGACGGCGTTCGACAGAAGGCTCGGCGAGTTCCTTCCGAAAATGAGGGAAGACGACTACCTGATCATCACTGCCGACCACGGGTGCGATCCTTCAACGCCCTCGACCGACCATTCGAGAGAATATACACCCATGATCTTCGTCGGAAAGAGACTGAAGAAAGGCGTCGATCTCGGAACGAGAAAGACTTTTTCGGATATTTCGGCAACGGTGCTTGATATACTCGGAATTGAAAAGGGCGAAACGGCGGGCGAGAGCTTCCTTGAACTATGCCTTGATAAATAAAGGCTGTATTTGTGAAAAAATCAATGAATCTCCCCCAAAAACCCCTTGACTTGAATGCACAATTATGCTAAAATGGTCAAGGTGGTAAAACACCGAAATTCAGGGAGAAATCCCAACAAACAGGAGAGTATGCTATGAAGAAAATCGTCAGTATGATCTTGTGTCTTTGCATGGTTGTCGGCACTTGCGCACTTATGCTCACGTCGTGCACCGAAAGTAAGACCTACGAGATCGCGCTCGTGACCGATGTCGGTCAGCTCATGGACAAGGGCTTCAACCAGGGTACTCACGAGGGTGCCGAAAAGTATGCTAAGGACCACAACCTTACCTACAAGTACTATCAGCCCGCAAACGGATCCGAGGCGTCGGACAACGACCGTGTTGCCGCTATGAAGACCGCTATAAACAACGGTGCTAAGGTCATCGTTGCTCCCGGCTTACTTCAGGCAAGCGCCATGCGCACGGTCGCCAAGGAAAATCCCAATGTAAAGTTCATCTTCGTTGACGGTTGGTCGCTCACTGACTCCGCCGATGAAAACGGAAACGACAACGGTCAGGTCCTCAAGAACGTAACCGCTATCGTTTACAAAGAGCAGGAATCCGGATACCTTGCCGGATATGCTGCCGTTATGGAAGGCTACACCAAGCTCGGCTACACGGGCGGCGGCGGCGGAGCTAACCCCGCCTGCAACCGTTTCGGATACGGCTTCGTTCAGGGTGCAAGCGCTGCTGCCAAGGAAAAGGGCGTTGATGTCACCATGAAGTACAGCTACAAGTACGGTTCTACCTTCACTGCATCCCCTGAGCTTCAGACACAGATATCCGGTTGGTACAACGCGGGTACCGAGGTCGTCTTTGCTTGCGGCGGATCGATGTTCAGCTCGGTCAAGTCGGCTGCTGCCGAAAACCCCAATGCGAAGATCATAGGTGTTGACGTTGACCAGTCGGGTGAATCGACTCAGGTCATCACCAGTGCCGTCAAGGGACTTGCCGCATCGGTCGAGAGAGTTCTCGGTCAGATTTATGATGGCAAGTGGGACACCGAGCTCGGCGGAAAGGCCCAGAACCTCGGTGCAGCCGAGAATGCTACCGGTCTTCCTACCGATACTTGGAGCATGAAGAACTTCACCGTCGATCAGTACAAGGCTCTCCTTGCCAAGATCGCAAACGGCGAGATCGTTCCGAAGGCTGATGTTCCCGCAGATGCCAACAACGGCGAATGGCTCAAAAATATTGAAAGAGTCACTGTCGACTTTGAAAAATAATCAGAATTTCTGTCGATAATAAGACAGGGGCGGCGGCTTGCCCGCCGCCCCTGTAGTACGTTGCGGAAGTATCATTTCTTTTTTCGGGTGCCGGAGGATCCGGTATCGGCAAAAGGGAATGACACGCAAAAATCATCAGGGAGGCTATAAATGAGTGAAGAGATAAATGCCGTGCCGGAAAACAGATCTGATTACGTGATCGAAATGCGGCATATCACGAAGCGCTTTCCGGGCATAGTTGCGAATGACGACGTTACGCTTTGTCTGAAACGCGGCGAGATACACGCGCTTCTCGGAGAAAACGGTGCGGGAAAGTCAACGCTTATGAGCATTCTTTTCGGACTTTATCAGCCCGATGAGGGCGAGATACTAAAGGACGGAAAGACCGTACGGATCAACGATCCGAACGATGCTAACGCTCTCGGGATAGGTATGGTGCATCAACACTTCAAGCTGGTAGACGTTTTTTCGGTGCTCGATAACATCATCCTCGGAGTTGAACCCAACAGGTTCGGATTTCTCTCTAAGAAACAGGCACGTGAGAGGGTAATCGCACTTTCCGAATCATACGGTCTGAACGTCGATCCTGACGCGCTCGTCGAGGATATAACTGTGGGTATGCAGCAACGCACAGAGATACTTAAGATGCTCTACCGCAATAACGACATACTTATTTTCGACGAGCCCACCGCAGTGCTTACACCGCAGGAGATCACGGAGCTCATGGATATCATGCGCGGGCTGGCGAAAGAGGGAAAGTCGATACTCTTCATCACCCACAAGCTGAACGAGATAATGGCGGTCGCTGACCGCTGCACGGTTCTCAGAAAAGGCAAATACATTGCTACCGTGAATATTGCCGATACGAACCGAGAAGAGCTTTCCGACATGATGGTCGGACGCCACGTAAGCTTTGTCACCGAGAAATCCCCCGCAAATGTCGGTGATACCGTGCTGGAAGTCCGGGACCTTTGCGTCAAGAGCAAGCTCCACAAGAAAAATGTTGTCAACGGTGTTTCGCTTGACGTTCATGCGGGTGAGATCGTTAGCATCGCGGGTATAGACGGAAACGGACAGAGCGAGCTTGTACAGGCGATTACCGGGCTTGAGAAGCCTTCGTCGGGTAGCATAACACTATGCGGTAAGGATGTAACTTATCAAGGGATAAGGTACAGAAACACTCACGGGATGAGCCATGTTCCGGAGGACAGGCATAAGCACGGACTTATCCTTGACTACGATCTGAAGGATAACCTTGTGCTTCAGAGATATTTTGAACCCGAATTTCAGAAAAAAGGTTTTATAAGATCGGACGAGGTGAAAAAGTACGCCGACCGACTTATAGAAGAGTACGATATAAGGTCGGGACAGGGCGCGGCAACGACCGTAAGGTCAATGTCCGGCGGAAATCAGCAGAAGGCCATCATCGCACGTGAATTCGACCGAGAACACGAGCTTCTCGTGGCAATGCAACCGACGCGCGGACTTGATGTCGGAGCTATTGAGAACATTCACCGGGATATCGTGCGTTCGCGCGACTCGGGAGTGGGGGTACTGCTCGTATCATTTGAGCTTGACGAGGTAATGAACCTTGCCGACCGGATCCTTGTTATGTACGAGGGCGAGATCGTCGGCGAGTTTGATCCGAAGAAGACAACGCCTCAGGAGCTTGGACTTTACATGGCAGGCGCCGGAAGAAAAAATGCTAAGGAGGAGAGCGCGGAATGAAAAAAGACATAAAAGAAAAAACTTCGTTCGGAGTATGGCTCAAGAAATTCGTCAGCCGACCGGGCGTCAAGTCAGTCATTTCATCGCTTATCTGCATCCTCGGCGGATTCGTTGTCGGATTCCTTGTTCTGCTTATCCTCTCGATCAGCTCGGAGGATATAGACTTTGCAGATTCGTTCAGGGGACTGTTCATAATCCTCGGCGGTCCGTTCTCTGCCGGAAACCGCGGAGACGCGCTCTATCAGTTCGGCAATATGCTCTTTAACTGCACACCTTTGATAATGACCGGACTTTCGGTTGCTCTTGCCTTCAAGACGGGACTTTTCAACATCGGAGCACCGGGACAATATCTTATGGGAGCTATGGGAAGCCTTATAGTAGCTCTGTCGATTCCGACGAGCGTCATACCTCCGATACTCGTATGGCTTTTGGCGCTGCTTGTCGGGATCGCCGGCGGAATGATATGGGGAATGATCCCCGGACTTTTCAAGAGCCTTCTCGGTGTGAATGAGGTCATCGTCTGCATAATGACGAACTGGATAGCGGCTAACATCGTGAGCTGGGTCTTCTCCGGCAGTCAGTTCATCAATGTCGCCGAGACTAAGATGAACTTTATTAAGAAGACTTCGGTGAACAACGTTATGACGCCGACTCTCGGACTCGATAAGCTCTTCTCGGACGGTTCATTGACCTCATATATGGACATAGGCATCTTTATTGCCATAGCGATAGCCGTTGTGCTTTATATAATGCTTAACAAAACTACATTCGGATTTGAGCTTAAGGCTTGCGGCTTCAACAAGAACGCTTCAAAGTACGCAGGAATGAATGAAAAACGCAACATAATGCTTTCCATGGCTATTGCCGGCGGACTTGCCGCGTGCGGTGCGGCGTTATGGTGCCTAAACGGGCATCAGGATTTCAAGTGGGAGGTCTACCAGTCACTTCCCGATGTCGGTTTCAACGGTATTCCGGCGGCTCTTCTCGGCGGCTGTAATCCGATAGGAACCGTCATAAGCGCGATATTCCTAAGATATATAAACGCGGGCGGATCGAACCTTGTCGGGCAGACGGCATTTAACGAATACGTTTCTCAGCTCATAATTGCGATAATTATATACTTTGCCGGATTTGCAAAATTCATAAAGGACGTAGTAATTGACAAATGGATCGCCGAAAGACGGAAGAAGTCCGCCGCGGCACCCGCGAAGAACAAGCCTGACGGCGGCAAGGAGGACTGACTATGGTATTCTTACTTCAGAAAACCCTTATTTTCACGGTCCCGCTGCTTATAGTGGCACTTGCCGGAATGTACGCCGAGAGAAGCGGAATAATCAATATCGCCCTTGACGGTATTATGATATTCGGAGCTTTTATCGGGGCTGTTTTCGCACTTAACATCAGAAATATTCCTTGGTTTGCCGAACATCCGCAGACTACCTTCATTCTTGCGATGCTGACGGCGGCGATAGCCGGCGCAATTTTTTCGCTCCTGCTATCATTCTCGGCAATAAACCTGAAGGCTGACCAGACGATAGCCGGTACGGCGCTGAATATGCTTGCTCCTGCGATCGCGCTATTCTTCATCAAGGTATTCACAAATCAGGATAAGCTTGAGATGGCGATAGCAAAGGACAGCCAGGGCAATATGGTCGACTTCGGATACGTTATTCACAACGAAGGGCTCGGAAGCATCGGAAGCATACTGTTTGACAGAGCTTATCTCTCAACCTACATTGCCATTGCGCTCTTCATAGTCTTCTCGATCTTCATGTATAAGACAAAGACGGGGCTTCGGATAAGAGCCTGCGGCGAGCATCCTCAAGCGGCAAACAGCGTCGGTATAAACGTTACAAAGATGCGTTATCTCGGCACAACGGTGTCGGGAGCACTCGCCGGCTTTGGCGGTTACGTCTATATTGCGACCGTTACAAACGGAACGGCGAGCGGAGCTGTCGAGGGTATGGGCTTCCTTGCTCTCGCAATAATGATATTCGGTAACTGGAAGCCCTTCGGAATAGCGCTCGGAGCACTGCTTTTCGGATTTCTCAAGTGCCTCGGAGTCATATACAATCAGCTTTCGGTCAATATTGGAGGAGAGGATGTTTATTTATTGAAATCGCTGAATCTGCCAATGTACTTCTACAATATGATACCGTATGTTGCGGTTCTTGCGGTGCTGGCTTTCACATCGAAGAAGTCCCGCGCACCGAAGGCTGAGGGAATACCTTACGATAAGGGTTCAAGATAAGAACGGAAAACAGGTGGACAGCCTTCGGCAGTCCACCTGTTTGTTTCGTTCGGTTTATTTGTTATCTGAAATATTGTCAGGCTGTTTCTCCTGTTGTTGTTTAGCAGCCTTTTCCTTGATGCTGTCGATCTTGGAGTGGACGACAAGGTTTCCCTTAAGGAAGTAAAGCTCGCGGTTCTTCGCAAGGAAGCTACGGAGCTGAATTTTACTTGCACACAGTCTCTCATGGCAGGAAGCGCACATAACATTGCGGTTGGTGCGTTCCGAGAAGTATTCGGGGTGACGCGCGTGGGTGATCTCCCATCTTACCAGCAGGAACACCGAAAGCGAGAAAAGTATGACAGTAAAGCTACGGTCAAACCAGTTCATCGCGGGATCAAAGAGAATAAAAGCAAAGGGCGAGAACATCATGAAGAAATCCCAGTTGTAAATGCGGCAGGAAACACAGCATTTATTTTTGAGCATCAGTGACTGGAAAGGACAGTAGAACAGAATGCATATCAGATCGCAGATCGAGAAGCAGAGAGCTATAAGAAGCATGATCCCGCGGTCGATCAGGCGCAGAAAATACGGAATCGAGATCAGGATATCGAATATTACCCAAATGACGCCGACAAACGCGGTCCGCTTAGCGAGGTTCTTTTCTTTCGGAGCGGAGGGGTTGTCGAATGCAACGTAGTTCTTTTTGAATACCTTCTGACATCCCATACTTTCATTCTTTACAGGGAAGGACCGTGCCACCATCTCTACGGTGAAGCAAACGAAGATTATTACCATCATGATCGGCTGTATGCCGAATGATGTGACAGGAAAACGTTCCTTGTCGATTACGTTAATTCTGTTAAGTATATATAGCAATATAGTAGAAATGAATATCAAAGAGCGGTAAATCAATTTGAAGTAATGTAACTTTACCGTTTTTGACATTGGAAGACGGTTAGTTTTTTGCATGACCTAAATAACCTCACATAAATATGGATTACAATACATTAAATTATATCATAGCGGCACATTGATGTCAAGGGATTCTATTGATGAATAAGATATATTTCGACAAGACTTTTGCGCACTTGGAACATACGGAGGGAAATAATACAAATGGAAAATAAGGCTGCTCTTGGTGTATTTGACAGCGGTGTCGGGGGACTGACTGTCCTGAGGGAGATTATGAAAAGGGACCACTATGAAAGGATCATTTATCTCGGAGATACAGGAAGAGTTCCGTACGGTACGCGTTCAGCTGATAAGATAAAAGAATATGCTGAAGATGATATCTCATTTTTACTTTCGCAAGGTGCCGAAAAGGTAATAGCCGCTTGCGGAACGGTAAGTGCAGTTGCACTTGATACTTTACGCAAGAGTCATCCGGATATACCGATAGACGGTGTCATAGACGCTACGGTCGCGGGCGCAGCAAGGGCAACCCGAAACGGAAAGATCGGTGTGATAGGAACGGCGGCGACCGTAAGATCAGGGGTATATCAGAGAAGGCTCGGTGAGAGCTTCGACGTGACGGTTACGGCGTGCCCGCTTTTTGTGCCGCTTGCCGAGTACGGCTTTGCGTGTGAGGAGAGGGGAAGAGCAACCGTCTTTGATGCCTGTGAGTATTATCTTTCGCCTCTGAAGGCGGCGGGTATCGATACGCTCGTCATGGGGTGCACGCATTTTCCGCTCCTCGAGGACTTTTTTGAAGAATATTTCGACGGCGGAGTTGCCCTCATAAACAGCGGACGAGAGCTTGCCGCAACGATAGAGAAGGGGACTTGTATCGCACCGAGCCTTGAGCTTTTTGTTACGGACGATACAAAGGCTTTTTCTGAGGTGGCAAAGGCTTTTTCGGGGTGTTATGACCTTCCGCGCCCGAAACGCGTAAGAATTCAGTAAAAATCGGCGCTTGCGCGTATTATTACGATCCTTGGTGTAAAAATATTATTGGCAGATAATCAGTAAATCTTAAACCGGAGGATCTTTATGGACATAAGCAAAAAGAACTATAAAAAGCTCGCCGACGCGCGGGCGAAAAAATCACCTGTGGCGAAAAATTGCGTAAGAGCCTTCCTTGTCGGGGGTGCGATCTGTTGTCTTGCGGAGGGACTGAAGCAGCTCTTCATCCTCGCCGGAGCGGCTAAGGATGACGCGGGGACGATAACCTCCGTGATACTTGTTTTCATTGCGGCTCTCCTGACCGGGATCGGGGTCTTTGATAACATTGCAAAGTTTGCGGGCGCAGGAACGCTTGTACCTATCACGGGATTTGCAAACGCAGTCGTATCACCCGCAATAGATTCGAAATCGGAGGGACTTATTCTCGGACTGGGCGCTAAGATATTCACGGTGGCGGGACCCGTGCTTCTTTACGGCACGCTCGCCGGTGCAATTTACGGTTTGATCTATTGGTTTGTGATGTTGTTTATAAGGTAAGCATCATAAAAAAAGCACCCATTCGGGTGCTTTTTTGCATTATAGGTTTATTTCAGCATCGATACGGCGTCGGAGATAGTCTTCTCGTAGGCTTCCTTACCGTACTTGTCGACCTCCGCCTTGTTCTTTTCGCCGTGAGTCAGGCAACCTGCGCCGCCGATACAACCTCCGACGCACGCCATACCCTCGATGAAGTTCGCATCGAGTCTGCCCTTGCGCTTCATCATAAGCGCGAGCTTGCACTGCTCGATACCGTCGCAGGCGCAGGGCTTCAACTCAAAGTCTATGCCCTGTTCTTTAAGTCCCTCTGCGACCGCATCGGAAAGCCCGCCGCTGCGCGCGAAGATGCGCCCGAAGTAAGAGGCATTGTCGAGCACGCCCTCACTAAGGGTAGTGATGTCGATGTCGCGGCTGTCAAAGAGCGCCTGAAGCTCCTCGAAGGTCATTACCGCGTCGACATAGGGCTTCACCGAATCAAGCTTAGCCTCGGCTTTTTTCGCCGTGCATGGTCCGATGAAGACTATCCTGCTGTGCCCCTCGTGCTCCTTTATGTACTTCGCGATCGTCGCCATCGGCGAGAGGTTATGCGAAATATGCTGCACGAGGTCGGGATAATTCTTGTGTATGAAATCAACGAATGCGGGGCAGCAGGAGCTTGTAAGGAAGCCCTTCTCAGCGAGCTCTTTGGATTCCGCCTGCGCTACCATATCCGCACCGAGAGCCACTTCTATTACCGTATGGAAGCCGAGTTCCCGAAGGCCCGTGATGACCTGCCCGAGTTTTGCATAGGTAAACTGACTCGAGATCGAAGGTGCGACGACGGCATAGATCTTATAGTTCTGATTGCCGTGACTACCCTTGAGCATATCTATGACGTTCAGAATATATGACTTGTCGCTTATGGCGCCGAAGGGGCACTGATATACGCAAGCCCCGCAGGAGATGCACTTCGAGTTGTCGATGCAAGCCTGTTTTTCGTCGCCCATAGAGATAGCCTTGACCTTGCAGGCGGTTTCACAGGGACGCTTGTAGTTATGGATCGCGCTGTAGGGGCATACCTTTGCACACGAGCCGCACTCCTTGCATTTTGTCTTGTCGATATGTGCGACGTGGTTTTCGTCAAAGGTGATCGCGCCGAAGCGGCAGGCATCCTCGCACCTGTGCGCGAGGCATCCGCGGCAGGCGTTCGTGACCTCGTAGCCTCCCATGGGGCACTCGTCGCAGGCTATGTCGATCACCTCTATGACGTTAGGATTGCTCTTGTTACCGCCCATGGCGAGCTTTACGCGCTCGGCAAGGATAGCGCGCTCCTTGTAGACGCAGCAACGCATTGTCGGAACCTTGCCGGGGACTATCATTCGCGGAATGTCTATTGCGTTTTCCGAAAGGGTCTCCGCCCACGCCTGACGCGCGACCTCGCGAAGAACTTTGTATTTAAGGTACTGTACTTTTGTATCGAAAATTCTCATTTTTTGTTTCTCCGTGTCAGAAATAATTGACTTTTATGCGTTTGCCCGTCTTCAGAAGGCAGCCCCAAAGGTCCTCGACAAGGTTCATCTTGATATTGAAGTTTATCGGCAGGTCGGGATTCTGATGAGCGGGGTTTACGGCTCTTCCGACAAAGAAATTGATGTCTGTTGCCTCTTCAAAGAGCAGGCGGCAGATCATTGATGCTCCGTCGTGTCCGAAGCTCCATTTTTCATAGAGCTTGTTTTCACCGAGAGCGTCGTGGGCGTATTCGACCACCCGGTTTATTGTGATGACACCCTCTGTCACAAGGTCGACGCCTTCGATCTCGGCGATAGGAGGTATGTCGCTTCTCTCAAAGTTAAGGCTTGCCTTTATCGGCTTCCCGAGATATTTCGCGGCGATCGAGGATGTTGTCCCGCCGCAGACTATGTGCTTGCCCTCTTTTGAGAAGAAGAGTGACATCATCCTGTTGCAGTCATCGCGGTCACGCGGGGGACCGAAGAGAATATTCATAGGTTCGCGCTTCCTGATCTTCACGACGCAGGCGGTAGCGTCATCTCCGGGATTTGCAGCGTAGAGCTTGTTGACCTCGTCGATAAGAATCGTCGACAGAGTCTTTGCAGTATACCCGGCGACGGAGACGGTCTCCATATAGTCGACGATATCCTCGCGCCGCCAACCGAAGTTATATGCTGTCCCTATGCCGGCGTGCGGGCAACCGTCGCTCATTGCGACGAAGATATCGTTTTCGCAGAGCTTGATCACCGATTTGTATATCTTCTTCCCGCAGATGCTCATTTCGGTTTTCGGGTAATCGTAGTTTTTGAAGTCACGAAGGAGTATCACCATCGGATTGTCGTACTGGATAAGCTCTATCTCACGGCTGTCGACTATGTGCATGATCGTGAAGGTAGAGTAAGCGACTCCGCGTACGGAACAGATAGGCAGTGTCTGCGCGATAGTCTCGACGCAATCCTCAAGCGTCAGACCCTCTGCCATCATGGTCGATATTATCTTTGAGGTCAGGGTAGAGAGTATACTCGCCTTTACTCCGCTTCCGAGTCCGTCGGCAAGGACTATGACGGTCGAACCCTCGCCCTGCTCAACGACATCAATATGGTCGCCGCAGAGCTGTTCGCCGGCGTGGTTGATGCTTTTATAGCCGATATCGGCGCAGAGGTCATTCATTTGAAATACTCTCCTTGAGCTTCGTAAGCGCAATTTTCGTTTCGGCAGCCGTCTCTCCGAGCAACGATGCGATCTCCTGTACGATCCTCATCTGCTTGTCTACGACCTTGTCGGCGATCTCGACTGTCTGGCGGCTGATGTTTTCCTTCTTTTCGCGCTCGTTTTCCTCGTCGGTAACGTCTCTCATGATACACACGAGCATATGGTAGTTCATGTCGTAGACTATTGTCTGCTCGACGTATTTTTTGTATTCCGCAAGGTAGACGCGTTGGTCGCGTAGAGATCTCTTGCTTTCAAGAACCTTTAAGAAGGGTGCGGGGTCAAGGATCCTCACTATCTGATCTCCGAGAACGTCGGAGGCGTAGCGGATATTCATTATCTTTCTCGCCGCAGCATTGATCTGCTGGACCTCGAGCGAGTCGTTAACGACTATCAGCCCGTTCGGTGTATTGTTGACTATGCAGTCGGAGAAGCTCTCGGCTTTGTCCTTCAGGAATGGCAGGCACATAGAGATCTCAGCCTTGCCGTGGTAGATGGCGATCGCCTTCTCACGGCATGTATTGTAGCCGCAGGAGCCGCAGTTCAGCTCGTCCTCGGGTCTGGTTTTGCCCATCTTTTTAAGTATTTCCGCGATCTCAGCCTCGGAGGGAATTCCGTTTCTGAGTTCGATAGGCTCGAAGACCTTTCTTATCTCTTCACTGTCCGGCTGGGGAATATTGAAGTCCTTGTTGCCGGCGTAGTTGGCGACCGCAGTATAATCGGCTATCGGTGAGCGGTGGTATTTTTCCATAACGGGACCGCCGACACAGCTTCCGATACATGCTGACATTTCTATGAAGCATTTATGGATCTTTCCGCTCTCTATATCGCGGAGCGCCGCCATGCAGTTTTCCACTCCGTCGATCGCCATGTAGGTATATCCGGGAGCGTTTTGAAGCATGGTCTTGAGTATTCCTCCCGTAGTCGGGAAGAAGCGCGCGCGGCTCTCCTCCGAGTCGTCCATATCGGGTTCGGGGGTTATGTGCTCTGCCTCAAGCCATTTTGTCAGCTCCTCGTAGGTAAGTACGGCGTCGACGATTCCCCCGTAATGCTCTGCTTCATCTTTTTTTGCAACACAGGGACCGATAAATACCGTTTTTGCGTTCGGATGACGTTTTTTGAGCGAAGAGCAATGCGCCTGCATCGGAGAGAGCACGTCGGCGAGGAGGGGAAGCTCGGCGGGGAAGTACTTCTGTATCAGAAGGTTTATCGAGTGGCAGCAGGAGCTTATCACGATATCGCGGTTTTCCTCGGTAAGAAGTCTATCGTATTCTTTCTTTACGACGGAAGCGCCGAGGGCGGTCTCCTCTACGTCGGCAAAGCCGAGCTTTTTGAGAGCCTCTCTCATGCCGTTTATGCCGATCCCGGCGTAGTTTGCGATGAATGAAGGAGCAAGGCTCACGTATACGGGATCGCCGGACTGTATGAGGACCTTGACCTTCTCAGTGTCGTCAACGATCTGCTTTGCGTTCTGCGGACAGACGACGAAGCACTGACCGCAGAGTATGCACTCATTTTCGACGATATGTGCCTGATTGCCCGAAAAACGTATCGATTTTACGGGGCAGTGACGGATACATTTATAGCAGTTTTTGCAGTTTGATTTTTTTAGAGTAAGACAGCTCATCTGTTTTTCCTCCTTATTTTATTTCGTCAGAGATCAAGGCTCCGGACGGTCTCTTTGAGTATTTCCGCGCTGTTTCTGAGGCGTGCGGTATCGTCATCACAGAGCGGAAGGACGATCTTTCGCGTCACGCCCTTTCTTCCTATGACATTCAGTGTGCTGAGGCAGATATCGCTCACACCGTATTCTCCGTCGAGCATGGAGGATACGGTCAGCGCGGTGTTTGAATCGTGAAGGACGCATTTGCACAGATGACAGACGGCAGAGGAGACGGCGTAGAAGGTAGCACCCTTGCGTGAGATGATCCTGCTGCCCGAGGTCTTGACGTACTCTGCGACCTTGTCCCTGTCTATCTCGGGAAGAATAAGGTTGCTCGGGCTGACGCTGTTTCTGAAGCTGTCGACGGCGATACCTGATATTTCGCATACCGACCAGGGGATAAACGAGGAATCGCCGTGCTCGCCGAGAACATAAGCATGGATGTTACCGGGGTCAATTCCGCAGTATTCCGAGAGTCGCGAACGCAGTCTTGCGGTGTCGAGAAGTGTACCCGTACCGAACACATGCCCCGTGGGGATCCCCGACAGGCGGCAGAAGGTGTAGGTGAGTACATCGACGGGATTTGATACCATAATATAGATAGCATCGGGGGCATACTTCACGATCTCGGGCACGATGGATTTCTGTATAGAAACATTGGTCTTCACAAGGTCAAGCCTTGTCTGTCCCGGCTTTCTTGCGATACCGGAGGTGATTATGACTATATCGGAGCCCGCGGCATCGGGATATCCGCCGGCGTAAACGGAACATGGGTCAAAGAATGGCACGCCCTGCTTTATATCGAGCGCCTCTCCCATTGATTTTTCGCCGTTTATGTCTATCATAACTATTTCAGAGGCGAGTCCGAGGCAGGTGATAGCGTAAGCAATCGTAGAGCCTACGCTACCCGTTCCTATAACCGTAATCTTGCTCATCAGACATTCTCCCGTTCGGCTTTGAGAGCCGGCACTATCTTCGTGTTCCAGAAATTTTCAAATGTATCGGGTGTGACCCCGGTATATACCTCATTGCCGACCGTTACCGTAACGCCTATTCTGTTGCATCTTCCGGTGCAGAAGCTGCCGGAGAGGACTATATCGTCCTCGAGCTTTTCATCGGCAATCTTTTTTTGCAGTTTTTCGACTATTTCGGGAGCACCCTTGAGGTGACAGGAGCTTCCGACGCATACTTCGATAAAT